>CANSWQ010000046.1 GCA_947650775.1 uncultured Mycoplasmatota bacterium | reverse complement strand
TAACATGAAAAATAAAGTAAATGATTTAAAAATAATATATAATAAAACTATTAAAGTTGTTGGCGTAACTTTTGCTAACCATCCTAAAAATATTAATAAAATAATTGAAAATGGTATTTATTATAAAGCTTTTAAAAGATATTCAGGTTATAAAGATAAAGAATTAATAAAAGAAAATATTAATATTAAAGAATTTAATAAAGAAGAATTAAGTGATGTAATATTAGAAACTTATAAATATGAGAATAATGATGCTATAAAAGTATTAATAAATGATTTTGATGATAATTACTTAGAAGTTGGAAGTATTCCTGCTGATGAAGTAAATAATCTTTTACCATATTTAAAAAACAAAAATAATTTAATTATATCTGCTTATTTAACAGGTGGTAATTTAAAAAATATTATTCACGATGAATATAAAAATTATATTGAAATAGAGAAATTAAATATTGGTATTTCATTAGATATAATTGTAAAAGAAAAATAAACAACGGCAAAAATGGAGTCGATTCCATTTTTGCCGTTGTTTTTTTATGGTTAATGTAGTATAATTAAATTGGTGATGAAAATGATAAAAAGAGAAATTGAAAAGAAATTCAAAGAATTATCTAACTCTCGAAAAATAGTTTTAATAACAGGAGCTAGACAAGTTGGGAAATCAACATTCGTCAAAAGCATAAAAGAAAAAAATAGAACATATATAACCTTAGATGATTTAAGCTTAAGAGAATTAGCACAGAATGAGCCTAAATTATTTTTAATGAATTATAAAGGTCCAATTATAATTGACGAAGTTCAATATGCCCCCAACCTATTTCCTTATATTAAAATGGAAGTTGATGAATCAAATGAAAAAGGAAAATATTGGCTTACAGGTTCTCAAAAATTCGAATTAATGAAAAATGTATCAGAATCTTTAGCAGGTAGAGTTTCCATACTTGAAATGTCTTCTTTAAGTTTCTCAGAAAAAAAAGGTTTTAATTCTCCCATTTTTGACCCAACAAATATAAAAAATAAATACAATATTCTTCCTGATGAAATATTTAAAAATATTTATAAAGGTGGTATGCCCGAATATATAAACGACGAATTAGAGCGTAATCAATTTTTTAATGATTATTTACTAACTTATTTAGAAAGAGATGTTAGAGCTATGAGTGGCGTTAATGATTTAACAAGATTTAGAAAGTTTTTAATTGCTGTCGCTGCTAGAAATGGTGAAGTATTAAATTATAATTCTTTATGTGAAGATGCCGATATTGATGCTAAAACTGCTAAAAATTGGATATCAATATTAGAAGCTAGTGATATTATTTATTTACTAAAGCCATATTTTTCTAGTGAATTAAAAAGAAGCACTAAGGCTCCTAAGATTGTTTTCTTAGATACCGGACTATGCTCTTATCTATGTGGTTGGAACACTATCGAAAGTTTAATTAATTCTAGTACATCTGGACATTATCTAGAAACTTTTGTAATTAGTGAATTAATAAAAAACAAAAGAAATAATTTAAGTAATTTAAACTACAATATATATTTTTATAGAGATAGAGATGGTAAAGAAATAGATTTAATTATTGAACTTAATAATGTTATCTACCCTTTTGAAATAAAGAAAACTGCTAAACCTGAAAAAAGTATGATAAGTAACTTTAATGTACTTGAAAATACTAATTTAAAAATTGGTAATGGTGGACTACTATGTTTTTATCCTAATATAATACCTTTAGATGAAAAAAATAAATCTTATCCTATATCTGTTATATTTTAAAAAATAAGGAACTAGCTATTAACTAATTCCTTATTTTCATTTATAAGTTTATCAACTTCTACTTTATTAATACTATCAAACCTTTTAGTTATTTTATCACTTGTCGTATTAAGTTCTTCAACACTATTAGATACTGTTTTAATGTTACGAGCCAACTTATCCCAACGTTCTTTATAACGAGAAAATTCTAAAGATAGTTTACTCAGTTCTTCATGAATAACTTGTGCATATTTATCTCTTTCCATATTTTTAAGAACCATTGAAATAATTGTGAGCATACTCATAATTGTTGTTGGACTAGTAATCCAAACTTTTTTAGAATAAGCATAATCAAGTATATCCCTGTGATATGCATTAACTTCAGCGAATATTGCTTCAGCTGGTAAAAAAAGTATCGCTTCTCCTGCTGTTTCTCCAGGTATAATATATTTACTACTAATCGCATCAATATGCTTTTTAAAATCTATTTTAAATTGTTTTTCATACATAGTTCTTTCTTCTAAAGAAATATTTTTATTAGTCATTCTTTCATAATTTTCTAATGGAAATTTTGAATCTATAGCAATAGTTCCAAGTGGCGCTGGTGCAAATAAAAGTGCATCTGCAATAAACCCATTACTCATTTTATGTTGTAGTGTATATATTCCTGAACTAGTACCTCCAAACGCATTTTCTAAAATAAAGCTTAAATTTACTTCTCCAAAAATACCTCTAGTTTTTTTATCAGTTAAAACGCTTTGTAAAGAAATAATATCACTTGATAAACCATCTATTTTCTTTTGTGCTTCATCTATTTTAGATAAGCGTTCGAGTACATTTGCAAAAGTCTTATTTGTTTTTTCTAAACTTTGGTCTAACCTTTCCGTAACTTTATTATTAATCTCCATAAGTTTTCGTTCAATTTTTTCATCTAGCTTATCAAAATCATTTCTAAGGTCATTAGTAAAACCAATTTTAAACTCTCCTATTTCTTTCACAACTTGTAATTCTAATTTACTCATTCTATCTACGATATCTGCATCATTTCTTTTCTTTAACATCATAACAAGCAATAAAACAATAATTATTCCTAACATTCCAAGTATTATATATTCCATTATTATACCTCTTTTCTTATCTAATTATAACATGGATACTTTCAAAATTAAATAGTAAGTACATTTGTTTTGATTTGATTTGACATATATACATTTGTATGATATATTTAAACTATCAGGGAGGTAACGTATGAATAATACTTTTACAAAAGAAGATATAAAAAATATGATTTATGAAATTAGAGGAGAAAATATTATACTTGCTAGTGATTTAGCAAAGTTTTTTGAAATGGAAACAAAAAGAATAAATGAAATAGTGAAAAGGAATAAAAATAAGTTTAATTATACTTTCTGTTTTCAATTAACAAAAAATGAATATGAAAATATATATTTAAGGTCGCAAATTGCGACCTTGAATAAAGAAAAAAATACACGTGGAAATAATATAAAATATCTTCCTTATGTGTTTACAATTGAAGGAGTTAAAATACTATCAGAAATAATAAAAGCTGATAAAATAAAAGAATATTCTAGAATAATTTTGGAAGCTTTTAATGAAAAAAATAATTATCAAATAATTAAAAAAACTCCCGAATTTCCTGAGCAAAACATTCAAAATATGATTTACGAAATAAGTGGAAAAGAAGTTATGTTAGATGAAGATTTAGCATATCTTTATAAATGTAAAAATGGTACTAAAGAAGTTAATCAAGCTGTAAAAAACAACATAGAAAAATTTCCAAAAAGATTTTCTTGGGTGTTGTCTGATAGCGAATATAAAAACTTGAGGTCAAAAATTTTGACCTCAAGTTTGAACAATAATTATGGTGGTCGAAGACATAATCCTAGAGTTTTTACAGAAGAAGGAATTATAATACTTGCAACAATTTTAAAGTCCCCTGTTGCAATTGAAGTAAGTATAAATATTATGGATACTTTTATAGCTATGCGTCATTTTCTAAACAATAATCATGATATTTTAAAAAACATCATCCATCTAAATAATAAAATAGATAATAACACAAAAAATATTAATATTCTAAATAAAAGAATAGACAGTATAATAAAGGAAATAAATATAAATAAAACTGAAAAGAAAGAATATTTATTTATTGATGGTGAAGTATATGATTCATATTCTTTTATAATTGATATATTAAAGAAAGCCCAAAATAATATTATCTTAATTGATGGTTATGCTGATAAGAGTATTTTAGACATTATCAAAGATTTACCAATTAAAATAATTTTAATAACTAAATCAAAGTCTTTATTAAAACCATTAGATTTAGAAAAATATAATAAACAGTATAATAATTTAAAAATCATTTATAGTGATATTTTTCACGATTGATTCATAATAAATGATAATAAAGATATTTACCATTTAGGTACTAGTATAAATCATGCTGGAAATAAAATATTCGCTATTAATAAATTAGAAGATAAAGAGATAAAAAATACTTTAATAAATAAAGTAAATTCTATTCTTTAATATTTAATTTTTTATTAATAATCATACTAAAAATATAAGCTATGGTGAGAAGTACAAAAACTTTAATTAAATAAGTTGGATGTTTTAAACTTTCTACTAAGCTTACTCCTACAAAGCCCCAAAAATATACTAAGAACGATTTTCCAATCATAAGTGCTATAATAAATTTTTTATAACTCATTTTTGATAACCCACAAGCAATATTAACTAAAAAAGCTGGAGTAAAAGGTATGGCAATAATAGTAGTTAATTGTTCAAATTTTAAACTAGTTATTTTATTCATTGTTTTAGTACTGAGTAATCCTCTACTCTTTAGTCTTTTATACCACCAAGTTTGAACTTTTTTTCTAAATAAGAAAAAAGAAATAGAGCAACCAACACAAGTAAAGAACCAAGAAATAATAAAACCAAGAATATTACCAAAAGCCAAAAAATTAAGTGTAATAAAAACAAATAATGGAAGTATTGGTACCATTGATTCAATAGTAATTAAAAAACAACCTACTATTGGTCCCCAAATACCAAGGCTTTGTAACATCGTATCTAAAAATGTATCTATTGCTTCAAACATAATAATCACATTAATATTATAATATAAAAAGGTTTAATTTAAACATTTAATTAACTAATTTGACAAAAAAACATAGTTTATTTACTATGTTTACTTTGAAATATATTGAATAATAACTGGTGCAAGTATTATAAGAAGCATAATTGGTACGAAAAATAAAACACTAATAACACTTACTTTAGTTGGAAGTTTTGCTATTTCTGCTCTCACATCTAACATTTGTTTATTTCTTAAATACTCAATTTGATTATATATAGAATCAACCATACTATTACCAAAAGTATTAGATTGAATCATATTTAAAATAGTATTATTAATAGTATCACTAGGAATTCTTTTTTTCATAGATTCCAAAGCTTCATTCAAACTTTTACCAAGTCTAACTTCTGCTAAAGTCTTTTTAAATTCATTTGATATTTCCGAATCAACATTTTCCGTAGTTAAAATTAAAGCTTGTCTTAAGTTTCTTCCACTCTCTAGTGTTAGAACAAAAACTTCAAAGAAGAATAAAGCTTCTTTTTCTAATGCCTTTCCTCTTATTTTAGCTTGATAATCAAGTATTAAGTATTCCATCAAATAATAAAATACAATTGATATTACTGGAGCTAGAATATAACCTATTTTAGAAAAGATAAATATTAAGATAAACATTACAATCATTACAATTAATCTTATATTAAGAAATTGAACAGCATCTAATACTTGATTTAAACCTAATAACTTAATTTTACTATTTATTTTATCAATCGTTTTTTTTCGATATATTTTATTAGCTATCGTTTGTTTCATATTTTCACCTCAAGTACTTTACGAATTATAAATATATACAAAATATATAATAGCAAAGTTATAAATAAAACTATTATTCCTATTGAAGATGAAATTAAAGGTTTAAAAAACCCAGGATTTAACATAAATATCATTGTTACAAATAGAAATGGTAAAACTGCTAATAATTTAAATACAAATCTACTTGAAGCAGTTAAACTACGAAGTTCATTTTTTAAATTTTTCTTTTGAAAAATAGATTTTTCAATTAAAGAGAAAACTTTAACAATATCTCCCCCTGTTTTATTAAGAAGTGCAAGTGAAGTTGTTATATATTTAGCATCTTCTAGTTTAACTCTTTCATAAAAACGATTAAAAACAATATCTAATTCTAAGCCATAAGTTATATCTAAATATATTTTTTTAAATTCATCTTGAATAGGTCCATCCAAAGTATCTTTAACAATAGCAGCAGCTTGCATAATATTCTTACCACTATTAAAAGCATTATTCATAATTATTATTGCTTTTAGTAAATCATCTTCTATTTTCTTTCGTTTACGAACATTTTCTATCTTTAAATAAACATCAGGTAAAAAGAAACTAACTATAATAACAATTAAAACTAACATAAAATCCAATTTTATTGCTTGAAAAGCTAAAGAAAAACTTGCCAGAACAAAAACTAATAATCCTAAAAGAATTTTAATGGAAATATAATCTATTCCCTCTTTTTTAAGTCTATCTTCATAAACAATAAATTTATTATAACGTTCTCCATATTTACTAATTAATTCTGATTTTCTAATAATATTAGATACTTTTTTTATTATAATCCAAAATACCTTATTAATAGTATCAAATAAAGAAGGTTCATAAGTATTAACCGAATCTATAGCAAAAGGAGCTAATCTTTTTTCTAATTGAACTCCATGATAAAGACGAAGTAAATATAAAATTACTCCAATTACTAATAAAACAATAAAAATTTGTAACAATAATACTCCGTCCATAATATTTATTCTTCCTTACTTTTATACCCTTCATATTTTCCTTG
>CANSWQ010000045.1 GCA_947650775.1 uncultured Mycoplasmatota bacterium | reverse complement strand
TTATATCAACTCTTAAGAGAAAAGAATTCTTTATGTTACGGGGTTAGAAGTGTTTATTTAAAATATGATAATTTACTTATGATTCAAACTTCAATTGATAAAAAAGATGTTAAGAAAGCTAATAGTTTGATAAAACTTGCTTTTAAAGAAATGAAATTAGGTAAATTTACAAATGAAGAATTGGAAGCAGCTAAATCTAGTTTTATATTTTCACTTAATTTAGCTTTGGATGATCCAGCAGGAATACTTAATAATTATGTATTTCATGTGATTAGTGGTTTACCTTTAATAGAAGATAGAATGAAATTAATTAATGATGTTACAAAAGAAGAAATTGTTGCTTTAGCAAGTAGAATTAAACCTATTTTAGAATTTGTGTTAGAGGGAGATACTAATGGAAACAATTAAGATACAAGGAGTAAATGAAGAAATATATAAAACTATTAGTAATGATGGTTTATTAATTTATATATGGAAAAATCCTTATGCTAAAAGTTTTAATTTAACTTTAAATGTTAAGTATGGTTCTATTCATACAGAATTTAATATTGGTAATAATAAATATCAAGTTCCAGATGGTATCGCTCACTTTATGGAACATATTAAATTTAATGTAAAAAAAGATGTGACTGCTAATGATTTGTTTGACCCCCTTGGAAGTGATATAAATGCTTTTACAACTTTTAAATATACAAGTTATATTGTAAATGGTGTAAATAAATTAGAAGATAATTTAAATAATTTACTTGATTATGTGTATAATCCTTATTTTACAAAAGAGATGATTGATAAAGAAAAAGGAATTATTGCTTCAGAAATTAATATGGGGTATGATCAACCTTATAATAGACTTTATTTTGAATTTAATAAAAGTATTTATAAAAAAGAAAAATATCGTAATTTAATAAGTGGGGAAGTTAGTGATATTAAAAAAGTTGGGTTAAAAGATATTAAACTTATTTATGATACTTTTTATCATCCTAAAAATATGTTTTTAATTGTTACAGGTGATGTTAATCCTTATGAAATAGAAGCAATTGTTAATAATAATTTAAAGAAAAAGAAATTTATTGCATATAAAAATCCTATTATAGAAGAAGTTAAGGAACCTCGTGGGGTTAATGAAGCCTATAAAGAAGTAAATGCTAATGTGGAAGTGGCTAAAGCTAAAGTGGGGCTTAAAATACCTAAGAAAGATTTTGGAAATATAGAAAATATTAAACTTAATATTATTCTTTCAATTATTTTAAATAGTAATTTGGGGGATACTTCAGATTTAAAAGAAGAATTGTTACAAGATAATTTAATTACTTATTTAGGTTTTTCTAGATATGTTATGAAGGAATATGTAATACTAGATATAACAATTGAAAGTAAATTTATAGATGAGGCAATTAAAAGAATAAAACTTACTCTCTCAAATTTATCTATGGATGAAGATACTCTAAAAAGAAAAGTTAATTCTTCTATTGCTACTTTAGTTACGAATTTTGATTCTAGTGAACAAGTAAATACTATGATTCAAAATCATTTGATTTATTATGATGAAGTTGTGCCTAATGTTAAAGAGATTTATGAGGCAATTACTTTGGATGAAGTTAAAAATGTCATAAAGAAAATTAATACTAAAGAAATGGTAGTTATAAAAATGGATAAAAATACTAATGATTAGTGTTTTTTTCTTTTATTTTATTGATTAAAATTTTAAATTAAGTTACAATTTTAGTAGTGATTGATATGGATGTTTATAAGAATTTAAATGATATGATAGAATTTATTGAAGATAATTTAAAAGATACTGTTGATTATAAAAAACTTGCTAGAATTGTCGGAGTAAATGAATATACAATAGGAAGGATATTTCCTGTTTTATTTGGTATTACTTTAGGAGAGTATGTTCGAAAAAGAAGACTTACTTTAGCAGGTCGAGATTTAGCACAATATAATTTAAAAGTTATGGATGTAGCTATATCTTATGGATGGTCAAATGCTACAGCTTTTTCTAGAGCTTTCTTTAGTTTTCACGGAATTAAACCGAGTGAAGTAAAAGGTAATGCTGGTAAATTGAAATTTTATCCTAAAATAAAATTAGAAGTTCCTAAAATATCTCAAGAAATAACTTATGAAATAATAGAAATGAATGAACTAAAATTATATGGCTTAGGTGTTAAAACAGATGATGCTCATATAAAGAAAGATGCACCTAAATTTTTTAAAGAAATGGTTGATAAATATAATACTTTAAAACATCCTGATTATGGAATGGTTGTTTATGAACAACGATTTTATTCAGATAATTATGAATATTGGGTTTTATGGAATAAAAAGATAGAAGGCTTTAAAGAATGGGTTATTCCTAAATCTAAATGGTTAAAGTTTCATATACCTAGTGATGAAGCTAAAGATATTCAAGATATGAGTGATTTATTTTATTATCAATTTATTACAACTTGTAATTATAATTTAAGAGAAATACCTGAACTTGAATATTATCACGATGGAGTAACTGAGTTTCTAGTTGCTATTAACTGACTTTTTTTGCAAAGTATAAGTCAGTTTTTTTATGCTAAACTATGTTATATTATTAAACATTAATGAGGGGTAATTATGAAAAATATTTATATTTATGAAATATTTTTAAAAGATTCTAATATAGATATAGAAACTTGGAATAATTATTTGAAAAATATTGGAAAGTTTTTAGGCTTTTTTAGTCATTTTAAAATAGTTATAAAAATAGATTATAATAAAGTTAGATATTTCTTAGTGCTTAAGAGTAAACTGCCTAATAGTTTTAATACTGATAGTTTTTTATTTAAATTAAGTGATGAAAATGTTAATATGGAAGCGATTTATAAAGGATTTAAGTTTTGTTTAGAAAATAATACTCTTTTAAATTGGAATAATTATTTTTATAAACATAAAAGAGAAGTTAAATATTATTTGTTAAATATAAGATATTTTCAAGAAAAAATAAAAGCTAAAGCATATGTTTTTTATGAAAGTAATAATAAATTTTATTATAAAAGAATTTATGTAAGTTTGCTTGCTAAATTTTTAAGTATTGATTTTTCTAAAAATAAAAGTTTATTTTATATGAAGTGTCCTAAATATTTAAAAATTGATAAAATATTATATTTACTTACTACTGATAAAGATAAAGCTAATTTTTTAGTAGATACTTTTCCTTATTTTAGTGATGATTTTTATCTTAAATATGATAGTTATGATTTTTATAAGCATTCACTCGTAATTGGTTCTAGTGGAAGTGGTAAATCAAAATTTTTAGCTAAATTAATATATGATGTTTGTAATGAAAAAAATGATAGGTATAAAGTTGTTCTTATTGACCCACATGATTCTTTAAAAAAAGAATTATGGCAAATAGATAATTCACAAGTAATAGATTTTAAACAAGAAAGTGAGAGTATTCAACTTTTTAAAAGTAATTTAAATGAAACAAATGCAACTGTAGAACTTACTTTATCTTTATTTAGTACTTTAATTGATAACTATAATAGTAAGCTAGAAAGAGTTTTAAGATTTTCTACTTATATACTAATTTTGGATAATTCATTTTCTTTTTTAAATCTTAGAAAATTACTATTGGATTTAGATTATCGAAATATGTTAGTTTCAAAATTAAAAAAACAAGTGGCGCCTTCTGTTTTAACTTTTTTCTTAAATGATTTTAATGAAATTAAAAATCAGTATTATGGTGATGCTATAGCGCCTATAATCGCTTTTATTGATGAAATGCAAATGGTACCAGTTTTTAATTTGGAAAGTGTAGATAATGATTTTTTTAATACTTTACAAAATAATATTTTAACAATTTTTTCTTTAAATAGATTAAATTTGGGAGATAAAGTTATAAAAACAATTTCAGGTTTTATTTTACAACAAATATTTTTAATTGCCCAAACTGGTAATATTAAAGAACATTTAATTGTTGTTATTGATGAGGGAGCGATTTTAGAAAATCCTATTTTAGCAAGATTTTTGTCAGAAATGCGTAAATTTAATGTTTCAGTAATTTTGGCTTGTCAGTATTTTCATCAGATTAGTGATAATTTAAGGGAAGCTATACTTGCTAATACTAGTAATTATTATTTGTTTAAGGTTTCTAAAACCGATGCTTTAATTCTTAATGATAATTTAGATATAAAGTTAGAAAATGGTGATAACGATGATGATAAAATTAATTTTTTAACTAATTTAAAAGCACGAGAATGTTTGATACAAATTAATAAAAATGGAACTAATTATCCAATGTTTAAAGCTAAAACTATGGACTTTTTTGTTCCAGAATATAAAGAAATAAAAAATAAAAATGTAAAAGAAAAAATATCAGAAGAAAAATTTGAATTTGATTTTAAAGTAGAAGATGTAGATATCCATGAGGTAATGAAAAATGTTAGTACTAGTAGAAAGAGTGATTTAAAATGAAAGAAAAAGATTTAAAAGAAATTGCTAACAAAATATTTCAAGCAGTTTTTAATGTAGATAATGTTTTGGAAATTAAAGAATTAAAGGATAAGTTTGCTTTTGATATAAAACTTCCTTTAGAAGTAACTGATTCTTTAACAGGTGAGGTTACTTATGCTTCAAGCATTAATTCTAAAAAGTTTATTACTAATCAAAATATGATGAAAAAAGATGAAGAAGAAGGGTGGATGCTTCCTAAAAAGGAAGTTCATACCTTAAAGGAATTACTTGAGATATGGGATGGTATAAATTATACAACTACAGAAAGAGTTTATAATTCTTCTAATGTTTTAATGAGTGATCCAATTTATAATTCATCTAATGTGTATAATTCTACTGATTGTAGTAAAGTAGATAGAGTAATGTTTTGTGATGGTATTCATAACTCGAGTTATACAATCGCTTCTCAAAGAAGTAATACTGTTAATTATTCAATTAGAGTAGATGATTCTAATACTGTAACTAATTCTTATAATGTTATTTGTTCGGCTCGTATTAGTAATTCCTTCTTTATTCAAGATTGTAGTGATTTGTTTGAATGTATATTTTGTAGTCATATTTCTAATAAAGAATATTGTATTAGTAATATGCAATTTACAAAAGAAGAATATTATTTTTTAAAGGATAAAATTATAGAGTGGATTCTTTCTTAAGATTTAGTTTTATAAAAAATTATGTTAAATAAGTATTTTTAATGTAATCTATATGTTATAATTATCTTGAGTTAGGAGAATATTTATGAAAAGTAAAAGTAGTATGTTTTGGGGATTAATTCTTATTGTAGTGGGAGTTTTATTCTTAGGTAATAATCTAAATTGGTGGGATATTGATATATTCTTTGATGGTTGGTGGAGTTTATTTATAATAATTCCTTCTATTTATGGACTTTTTGATGGCACTAGTAGAGGAGGCTCATTCATAAGTTTAACTGTTGGTGTTTTATTATTACTAGCAGCTCAAGATATTATTAATTATGGTATGATTTGGAAAATACTTGTGCCAATTATCATTATCGTTATTGGTTTATCTTTAATATTTAATAATGGTAAAAAGAAAAAAATGGATAAAAATGCTAAAGAATATATCGCTGTTTTCTCAGGAGTAGATGAAAATATAAAAGAACTTGTTAGTGATTTTAAAGTTATTTCAGTTTTTGGAAGTGTAGAACTTGATTTAAGAAAAGCTAAAATTGATAAAGATATTTATATTGAAGCTGTAACTATTTTTGGTGGTATTGATATAAAAATCCCCGATAATGTAAAACTACAAGTTAGTGGAATACCTATTTTTGGTGGAGTAGAAAATAAATATAAAGATGAAGAAGGTAATGTTACTATAACTATTCATTATACTTGTGTATTTGGTGGTATAGATTTATTATAAGGCTAGTAGATAGCTTTATTTTTTTGCAATAAAAAACTATCTGTTAGTAGATAGCTTTTTTTATTATCTGTTGTAGAATTCAACGATTAATGATTCGTTAATCTCTTGGTTAAGTTCGCTTCTTTCTGGATATCTTACATATGTACCAGTCATTTTATTTTTATCAAATTCAACGAAAGCTGGTAATGTAGCTTTACCTTCAAGACTTGCTCTAATAGCTGGATGGTCTAAAGAAGTTTCTTTAACTGAAATAACATCTCCTGGCTTACAAGAGTAAGAAGGGATATCTACTTTAGTACCATTAACTAATATATGTCCATGATTAACAACTTGTCTTGCACCACGTCTAGTGTTTGAAAGTCCCATACGATAAACTACATTATCTAAACGAGATTCAAGAAGTTTTAACATGTTTTCGCCAGCTACGCCTTTCATTTTAGAGGCACGGTTGAATAATCTATGGAATTGTTTTTCATTTAAACCATACATAATTCTTACTTTTTGCTTTTCTTGTAATTGAACACCATATTCACTTAATTTTTTACGTCTGTCATTTCCATGTTGTCCTGGAGCATATGGTCTTCTAGCTAAATCTTTACCGTTTTCTAAAGTAGAAAAGTTAAGGCGACGAGATTTTTTATAAGCTGGACCTGTATATCTTGCCATTTATATTCTCCTTTCTATTAATCTAAATACAAAGGATACTTTAAATATTATATAGGGAGTTTAGTTAAGTAATTTCTTTAGGGCAGTCCTAAATACTTTTACACCATTTTGGTATTAAACACGTTATATAAATTTAAAGCACTGCCATGTACTTGCACATATAATTATACACAAATTTTGTTATATGTCAAATTAATTATATGAAAAAAACTAGTTTTCTTGACTAGAT
>CANSWQ010000044.1 GCA_947650775.1 uncultured Mycoplasmatota bacterium | reverse complement strand
TTACTTCATCATTTGATAAAACAGTTCCTAATTCTTCACACCAGTTAACAGGCATATCAATATATTTAGCATAACCATCTTTGTATAATTCTTTAAATATCCATTGAGTCCATTTATAATATTTGGGGTCACTTGTAGAAATCATTTTTGACCAGTCATAATCAAAACCTAAAGTGTTTAATTGCTCACTAAAATAGTTGATATTTTTTTCTGTAAAACCACTTGGATGATTGCCTGTTTGAACTGCATATTGCTCCGCAGGTAAACCAAAAGAATCATAACCCATTGGATGTAATACATTATATCCTTGCATTCTTTTCATACGTGATACTATATCTGTTGCCGTATATCCTTCAACGTGTCCTGCGTGTAAGCCAACGCCGCTTGGATAAGGGAACATATCTAATACATAATATTTTGGTTTACTAAAATCCCAAACATCAGTTTTAAAGGTTTCATTTTCTTGCCAATATTTTTGCCACTTTTGTTCAATAGTTTTATAATCGTACATATAAGTCCTCTTTTCTTATAATTATAGTTTAAATTATATAGTTTGAGAGGTTAAATGTCAATTGTTTTATTGTTTACCACTTAAAAAGAAATATCTATTTGATATCTCTTAGAATGTAGAAAAATGTTACTTGGATAAAACTTTTTTTAGTTCTCTTTCTTTTTCTTTTGCTACTAGTTGTTTTAAGTTTACTCCATATCTTTTTAACATCCTTGATGGAGCAACATTAAATAATGGATTTAATTTATCATCAATTATTACAAGAATATTATTTTCTTTCATATAATGATATAATGCTTTAATTTGAATTGGTGATAAATTAAGACAAGATGCGGTTATATATTCATGTAGTTTTAATTCCTCCATAGTTTCAATAATTTTTTCTATTTTTATTATTGATTTAGTCCAAATACTTTTAGTTAATAATTTCTTATATAAACTATTTTGCCAAATTTTAGAATTTATTATTGCTATTACGTTTTCTGGATTGGAATTCCAAATAGTTGATTTTAAAAGAGGTCTAAATAACTTTTCTTGCTCTTCTCTCAGATTAGAGAATATATCAAATATAGCTCTTACATTTTCTGGATTGGAATTCCAAATAGTTGATTTTAAAAGAGGCTTAAATAATACTGTTTGCTCTTTTGTTAAATTAGAAAATATATCAAATATGGCTCTTATATTTTCTGGATTAGATTCCCAAATATTTGAAGTTAGAAGGGGTCTAAATAGCTTCTCTTGCTCTTCCGTTAAATTAGAGAATATATCAAATATGGCTCTTACATTTTCAGGATTGGAATTCCAAATAGTTGATGTTAGAAGAGGCATAAACAATTCTTTTTGTTCTTCAGGTAAATTAAAAAATAAATTTAGGATTGCTACTACTTCACTATATTTTCTTTTGTATAATTGTTTACATTTTAAATGTTCTAAACCTTTATCTTTTAAAAATTTATCTATTAATTCAAATTCATGTGGTAACACTTAAATCAACTCCTTTTTGCGCTATATTATACAACAATATAAAAAGAAAAGCAAATGCTTCTCTATCAATGTGTTTCATAGTTTTAAATTTCTTTATATTTTTTATTTTCTTGTAGCGGGTAAATCTTCTGTTAATAATTTTTGCTTAACATGTACAGACATTTTTCTTTCGCCAACTTGATATGTATACATACCTCCAATAGCTTGGCCATATAGTGCTCTACCAAGTGGGGAATTTATTGAAACTTTGTCTTCTTCATTAGGTAATGAACCAATAGTTGCAGTTATCTCCACTTCTAATTCTTCAACATCATCTGGTGCATACATTATCTCAATTAATAATCTATCACCAATATCTGCTTTTGTATCATCACCATGTTTTTCGATAATTTGTAATTGATTTCCTTTTTTTCGTAAATCTTGTAACTCTTCTAAAATATCTTTTTCTCTTCTAACTAAATCAGCCGAAGTTGCATTTGAATAATATTCACCTAATAATATTTCCTTAGCCTCAGTACTTCTTGTAGCATTAAATCTTTTTAAATCCTCTTCTAAAGAGCGCAATCTTTGTAAATAATCATTATAACCTATATTATCTAAATAATATGTTTCATATTCCATATACTTCTCCTCCTGAATAATTTAATTCTATCATATATATAATTATTGTCAATATTCTAGATTCTTTTATCCTGCTATATTTTGAATTAAAACTCTTTTAATTACTTTATCACTGACATTTGCTTTGTCATAAGCATCATTTAAATTTGGTATTCTTTTTAATGATGCTTGAAGTTTCTTTTTTAATTCTTCATCTTTTATATAATATATCGTAATAGTAATAAATTCTACGTTGCCACTTGCTATTATTTTATCTACTGCATAACTAGAACACTTCTTTTCACATACCGCTAGTGGAATAATATAGTTTATCCAAAAATTAGAATCAGAATAGTTTATATGATTGTTTAATAATTGATTTATAACTCCAACATATATACTGCTTTTGGGATTTTCAACTAATCTTATAATTCTTTTAAAATCACCTGTTGATATTAAAGCTTCAATTAATTTAGACTTTATATCTTCTTCCATAAATTCATTTGCTTCTAAAAACTTGCAAATATATACGCCATACGACATTGTTCTTTTAGACTCTAAAAGTCCTTTGGCATACTCATTTATATCAATTTCTGGTACTAGATGAGATGCCCAAACTATATACTCGGCACTTTTTAGTTCTATTAATTTATAAGCTAGTCTTTTTTTAGTTTCAAGATTTAATTTGGGTTCAATATCTCTTAAAGTATAATAAATATATTCGGCATTATCTGTTAATAATATTGATTCTATTATTTCTTTAATAGGAGATTCTGGTATTATTTTAAGATAATAATACATAAATTTTGCTTCTTTACATCTTTTAATGCCATTTGCTAAATCTTTTAATATACTACTTTTATTATCATAGTTTTTTGATATTATAAAATAAGCAAAATTAATAATATAATATCCATCATTTGATTTAGATATTATATGACTAATTCGGCCTAAATTTATTCCTTCAATATTTATTCCAGCGAGATATATTAAATGCATATTATTAGAATTCATAATTTCATTTTCTATCTCTTGGATACTTAATTCTTGTCTTTTTATTAACTCATTTAACTTTTTTACTTTTGCTTCACTTGGCTTTAATAAATCATTTACTTCCATATAAAACTCCCTATATTATATTTTTATTATACTTCGCTTTTATATTATTGTAAATCCTATTATACTTAATTGTATAAATCTTTGTCTTTTACTTTTACTATCTTTATTGTATAACCAATTGGTCCAATTATTTTTAGTAAATTTATTATACTTGGAGAATGCATACCTGCTTCAATTCTAGCAATTTTTTCACGAGATACTTCGGAATATTTAGAAAATAAATCTTGGGTTAAATTGTTTTCTTTCCGAAAACGAATAAAGTCTTTAATAAATATTTCATTTAATTCTTCGGGGTTAAATGAGGCTTCAATATAGTTTTTATTATAGTTCACTTTCAGTCACCGGATATATTGTATCATAATTGATACAAGTTTAATAGTCTTACTATTGCATTTAATAAAAAAATATTATATAGTTTTTATATAAACGGAGGTTTTAACGTGAATAATGAATTAAAAAAATATTGTAAAAAATTACAAAAATTAACTGATGAAGAAAAGGTTTTAAGAGATTTGTATTTAAGAAAATTGAATTTAGGAGAAATACAAGGACCAGTTACTGGTTATGCATCTGTTGATAAACCTAATCTTCGCTATTATAAAGAAGAACATATTATAGCACCTATTCCTAGAATGACTATTACAGAGTATTTTGAAGAATGCAATAAGGATAATTTAGATGGCATAATTTATGATGCTCCAGATGGAATTTATACAGTTAGACAATTTAGAGATTCTTATCGGCAAACTGCTGCATCTTTAGCACAATTAGGTATTACAAAAGGTGATAAAATCATGACACTTTTAACACCTATGGTGCTTGAAACTATTGCTTTATATGGTAGTAGTTTACTTGGAGCATGTGATACGGGAATTCCAGAATTTTCGACACCTGAAGAGGTATGCAAAGCAATTAATAAAATAGGTGTAAAAGTTCTTTTTACCGCAGATTATTTATTAACTGAGGAAATGGAAAGACAAATTTATGCAAATACTAATATCGAACATATTATAGTTTTAAATTTTGGGTCTATTCGTGAACATGATGCTAGAACTATAATATATAATGAATTTTTAGCTAAGGGTTTTGGTAAGGAAATACCTGATAATGATGTAAAAAATACTGATACAATATATATATCTCAAACTGGCGGTTCTACTGGTGAGCCAAAATGTGTGGAGCTTAGTTCTGATTCATTTAATATTGCTGTACATCAATATTTAAATTCTGATTTAGATTATAAAATAGGCGATACTTGGATTCGTATGTGGTCTTTGTTTTCAGCATCAGCAACAGTATCTAATAGTCACTTACCTTTATGTGCTGGTATGATTAATATTTTAAGAAATTTTCCTTATGAAAATATGGATAACTATGAAGATATTCTTTTAGATACTAAAGCTAATCATCAAATGGTTATTCCTCAAACTTTAGACGTACTTGAAAGAAGCAAAAAAATTAATAATAGTGACTTATCTTTTATTAAATCTTTTGGTTGCGGAGGAATGGCTATTACTAGTGAGTTTGAAAATCGTATTAATAGATTTATAAAGTTGCATAGGATTAATACTTTCTTAGGTTATGGTTGGGGATGTACAGAAAATGCAACCTCAGCAGCAATGAGAAGTAATTTTGCAACTACAAGAATTGGATTTGTTGGCTCACCTTTAGTTAAAACAGTTGTTAGTGTATTTGATGATAATGGCGAAGAGCTTCCATATGGAGTTGAGGGAGAACTTGCAATTAATTCCTATACCATTATGAATGGATACTATAATGACAAAGAATTAACAGAGGCAGTTATAAAAATTCATCCTGATGGCTCAAGGTGGATTCATCCTGGTGATTTAGGTTTTATTACTCAAGATGGTTTGGTGAAAATTACAGGCAGAAAAACAAGATTTATTTTTACAGCAGGCGAGAAAATATATCCGACTGTAATGGAAAACACTTTATCTAAAATTCCTGGTGTTAGAGATATTGCTATTTGCAAAATGCCTGATTTAGATAACCCTGGTTGTGATGTACCAGTTTGTTTCTTTGTTCCTAACGATATTTCAAAAATTGAGGAAGTTAGACAATATATAGAAATGGCATGTACTCAAATTTATGCTGAAGGCTCTAGACCTAGATTGATTATAGGAAAAGATGAAATGCCTTTAAATAAAGTTGGTAAACCTAATATTTTGTTATTAGAAAATGAACTTCTCCAAATGCAAGAAAAAAATCTGTCAAGAAATAGAGGAAAAAAAAGCTAAGATATCTAGCTTTTTTTTATTGTTTATTATATAATTATAATAAGGTGATTGTATGTCAATTGATATTTTAAGAACTATATCCATTTCAGTTAATATAGTTTGTATTTTAATAACATTTTCTTTAATGTTTTTGTATTTTCCTAAAAGAAAGATTTTTACAAAAGAAAATAGTATTTATGATGTATTATTAATTAGTAATCTTACTTCTTTAGGAGCAGAGTTATTATTTTATATGTTGGCAGGTACTATTTTCACTAATTATATGACTCTTTCAGAAAGATTGTATTTTGCATCTAATAGCTTATGGATGTTTTTTAACACATTGTATATTTTTGTTATTGCATATGGCACTTTATTTAAAAATCTTAATATAAAAAAGAAAAAATTGATTACTATATTACTTATTGCAGTAATTATAAGTTGCGCTTTATTTCTTCCTGTTACCCATATATATGATGGTAATATGATAGTTGGTTCAGTTGGTCCATTGTATAATTTTATGTTCTTATCTTGCGTTGGGTTAACAATTTTAGATATATTTGTAATTATAAAAAGAAGAAAAAATATTCAGAAAAGAAAATTAATACCATTATTTATATTTATATTATTAATTTTAGCAGAACTTATAACTAACATATTAGGATTTAAATTATTGCTTATAACTTTACCTATGACATTAGTTTCTTTCTTAATGTATCATACAATTGAAAACCCTGATATTCAAATTATTGAACAACTTAACATCGCAAAAGAACAAGCTGAAAAAGCTAATCGTGCAAAATCTGAATTCTTATCTAATATGTCTCACGAGATTAGAACTCCACTTAATGCGATAGTTGGTTTTAGTGAATGTTTAATTGAATCACCTAATTTAGATACGGAAGCAAAAGACCATGCTAAAGATATTGTTGATGCTTCTAATAATCTACTAGAAATAGTTAATGGAATTCTAGATATTTCTAAAATAGAAGCTAATAAAATGGACGTTGTTTCAAAGGAATATAATCCTAAAGAGGTATTTAATGGTTTATGCAAATTAATTATTCCTAGAATTGGTTCTAAGCCTATTGAATTTAGAAGTAATATAACAGAGGATTTACCTGGTATCTTAAAAGGTGACGTTGGTAAACTTAAACAAGTTGTTCTTAATATTTTAACTAATGCGGCGAAATATACCGATAGAGGTGAAATAATCTTTAGTGTTAGTTGCATTAATAGAGTTGATACTAAAAAATGTTCATTAAATATCGCTGTTAAAGACACAGGTCGTGGTATAAAAAAGGAAGATATTAATAAATTAT
>CANSWQ010000043.1 GCA_947650775.1 uncultured Mycoplasmatota bacterium | reverse complement strand
TTATATTCACAAATTATACCAACCGCGTCCATTTAATCACCACTTAATAAGTATAGCAAAAAAAAAGAATAAAATCTTTAAAAAATTAAAATTATTTTAAATATTTAGGACTATCAGTTTTACCAAGAAGATAATCAGCGCTTATTTTATATTTTTTACATATATCATACAAAAAAGGGGTAGCAATCAAATTTTTACCATTTTCATAATTACTTATAATAGAACGGTCAACATTTAAAATATTAGCTAATTTAAGTTGAGTAAGCTTATTTTCTTTCCTAAACTCTTTTAATCTTTCACCACTAATATTAGTATTAATTTCATTTTTTATATTTTCATATATATTATTGCTAAATTCAAAGATATAATCAAAAGATACTTGATAGTAATTACATAAAGTATTTAAATGCTTTAGTGGAATAATAGTATATTCTCTTTCAAATTTTCCATAGGTATCTTTCTCAAAATCCAAGATTTTTGATATATCTTGTAAATTTAAGTTTCTATTTTCTCTTAATTCTTTTAATCTATTAAAATACATTCTTATCACCAAAAATATTTTCTCATATTTTATATTTGAAAAAATTTAAACGGACAAATAAGCACATTTTTCTTGACTTTTAGTATATGAAATATTATACTATTAGTATAAATGATAAATTTCTAATATAATCGAGCGCTCATTATTTAGACTTAAGGAAGGGATAAATAATGCAATTAAAAAGAAATAAAGAAATGGAATTTGAAACATTGAAGAAAAGCCATAAGAAACAAATAATTATTGGAGCACTGGCAATATGTGTAATAGGAGGGACTTTAACATTTAATTTAACAAGAGCAAAATATAAAGTAACAGAAAGTATAGATTTAGCTAAAGGAACAATAAATTATAAACCATATGATTTCAAAATAATGGCAATGTATAAAAGTGAAGATGGAAGTAATTATACAGAAATAAATAAAATACCAGATTCAAATTACGAAATAAATGAAGAAAAAACATATTGTACCACGGATAATAAAACACAAGTAAAAGGTAAAATAAAAACAGAAAATGGAAAACATTATATAGTGAATATAGCTAAAAATGATAAATGTTATTTATATTTTAATAAAAGCAAGTATATATCATTAAATTCATTGGTAGACAGTATAGCTAAAAATGCTAACACAAAAATACCAAATTATGGTAGCGAAGCAACAACAGATGAGGGAGTATATGCAATAAGTGATGGAATGTATGGTGGTACATCATACTATTGGCGAGGTGCAGCAACAACAAATTATTTAAAATTTGCAGGATTCTGTTGGAGAATCATAAGAATTAACGGAGACAATACAATAAGATTAATTTATGATGGAAATACATGTCATGCAAATGGTACAAGAACAACAGAAAGCATAGCAGTTTCTAAACAACAATACAACATAAGTAGTGATAATAGTTCATATGTAGGATGGACTTATACATTAAATTCTCAAAGGCCAGCCCCATCAGTAAGTGGAACTGATTCTAATATAAAAATTCAAACAGAAAACTGGTATAATGAAAATATAGGAAATAACTCATCATATGCAAATAATGTAGCAGAAGGTAAGTACTGTAATGACAGAAGTGTTGGAAAAAAAAGCGGCGGAGAACAATCTGTATGGAGCGCAACAGGTTCATATTTTACTTATGCAGGCTATTATAGAATATATGGAGATATTTTACCAACATTATCATGCGATTCAAATGATATATATGTACTAAAATCAGGGGCAATAACCGCGGATGAATTAGTTTTTGCAGGTTGGAGATTTACAAATCAATCAAATTATTTATACAATGGACAAACATATTGGACTATGACTCCACGCGAATGGGGGAGTAAAGCATATGTTTATGCAACGTCAATAGTTGGTCTTTGTTGGCCTTCTGCAAGTGGACATAATGATATTAGACCAGTTATAAATCTTAAATCAGATATAAAAATAGAGCGTAGTGGAAATGGTACATTAGATAATCCTTATATAGTAGAGCAATAGAAATAAAGGTTTTGGTATGAATAAGTTTAAAATAGAGAAAAAAGAAGAATATATCTTTCGAAATATAAGATTTAGTAAAGAATTATTTAATGAAATAAATAAAGTAAAAGGCAATGTAACATTTACTAAGTTTGTAATTGAGGCAATAAAGTTTGCTCTTGATAATATGGAAGATTAATTTCTTCTTTTTATTTTGTCGAATATTGTTATGTTTTGTCGTGGATAAGTCATATCTTACCCTAAATCTTTAGTTTACTTGATTATTTCTATTTTTTAAGATAAAGTAAAACTTGCGTTAGGACTGGTGTCTACTAATTTAAGACATTTATTTATCTCCCTTACTCCAGTGGGGTTTTGGTTAGAAAGTAGGTGTTTCTTTATTAGTGATTTTAAGAGTAATCTTAAATCGGATAAGTGAGTATCTAAAGAGATTTAAAAAAAACAAAAAGACATCAACGATTATTTTGATTAACAAAGGTAACATAGTTATCAATGTTAAAGAAATAAAAGTTAATGTCCATTTAAAGAAATTTAAGTAGGCATTTATGTCCTAACGCACTACTAAATTAATATTAACATAATTTTTCAGGAAAAACAATATTTTTTATAAGTAGATAAATATATTTTACCTTGTTTAAATTTAATAATTATAATATAATTAGATTGGTGAAAAAAGTATGCAAATAGAATTAAATAATTTAGAAATAAATGATAAATTTGAATATAATCAGAATATAGAATTTGATAAAAGTATATATCATAATAAAGAAATAGAAGATATAAAAGAAGCTTATTTAAAAGGTTATATATATTATAATTCTGCTGAAATATTAGAAATAAACTTAAGTATAGAGGGAATAATGGTTTTGCGAGATAGTGTCACATTAGAACCTATTGACTATCCCTTTAATATAAAAATTAATGAAGAATATAGTTTAAATGAAGAATATTTTAAAGAATATTACGAAAAAGAGCAAAATATACTTGATATTATGGCGATTTTGTGGGAAAATATTGTCTTGGAAGTACCTATGCACCTAACTAACACTAAAGATGCTAAGTTAAGTGGTGATGGTTGGAGCCTAGGGAGTAATAAAAACGATGAAGAAATCGATCCAAGGCTCGCTAAACTAACAGAGCTATTAGACGAAAGGAAGGAGTGAAACTATGGCAGTACCTTTTAGAAGAACAAGCAAAACAAAAAAAAGAATGCGTCGTACTCACTTAAAAAAAGAGGTTGGAGCACTAACAAAGTGTCCTAAGTGTGGAACTACATTAAGACCTCATCGTGCATGTACAAAGTGTGGTTATTACAAAGACCAAGAAGTAATTAAAACAAATGAAGAAGAAAAATAGTTAGAAAAATCTAACTTTTTTATTTTGTCTTATGTAAAATATTATTTAAAATATAGCAAGAGACATAAAATTATGATATACTTTAAATATCATAAAGGAGTGTCAAGAAAATGAAGTATGATGATTTAGAAAAAACTAAAGAGTTATTTGAAATTGACGAAGATGTACCCACACCAATAGAAAATATTGAAATGGAAGGAATTAGCAAAGATACAGTAACAGATGAATTTACTTTAGGATTAACTGATAAAGAAGCTAGTATTATAAATAAAAACATTAAAGAAAAAGAAGAAAAGAGTAATAAGAAAAGCAAAAAAGAACAAAAAGATAAAAAGAGTATCAAAGAAAAATGGAATGAATTAACTAAAAAGCAAAAAATTCTTACTATATCTTTAATTATTTTAATATTAATAGTTATTATTACTTTTACCTTAATGTTAGTATTAAAAAAAGATAATAAGAAACCTATTGATGAACCAAGTAAACCTAATGAACCAATAGTAGAATTAGAAGAAGAAAATTACATCTATAAAGATGGAAGTTTAATACTAATAGACAAGAATAAAAATGAACTTGGAACATACGAATGTAAAAACAAAGATGAGAATTTATGTTTAGTCGCATATTTTAGCAGTGAAGATGAATTTAATGGTCCAAAATATTTATATGAAGATGAAAGTACCATTGAAAGAAGAAGTCATATATATAATGATAACTATGTTTTTATAAAGGACAATAATAGTGAATCTTCAAGTTCTATAATCTTATATAATATTAAAGAAGAAAAAGAAGAAGGTATTTATAGTTTAGTAAAAGGATTTAAAGATTCCAATTATGTTATTGTAAAAGATAGCAGTAATAAATATGGTGCTTTAGAAATAACTAATGAAGGACCAATTGAAAAAATAAAAATATCTTATGATTATTTAGGAATGATTAATAGTGATAGTAAAGTAGTCGCTAAAACTAATAATAAATACTTTATATATAACAAAGATGGAAAATTAGAAAGTAAAGGTCTTTCTTATCCCATAAAAAATTATAATGATAATTACATAGTTATTGATAATAATGGAGAAGCTTTATATGATTACAAATCAAAGCAAGTAATTGAAGGAACATATGACTATATTAGTTTATTAGATGATTATGTTGGTTTAGTAAAAGATAGTAAATTATATGTAAGAGATTATAAAAATAATAAGTATAATGAAGAAGGAATAGAATTATTTAATAGTTATTATAATGAATTAAATATTTATAATGAAGAAAAAGTTTTAACGGATAAAAAGTATTCATACAAGATAAATATTATTGAAAACAATATTGATATTACTTATGTAAATAAAAATGATAAAGAAAAAGATTTAAGTTTATCAATAAATGAAGGAAAGCTAAGTAGTAAAATTGCCAATTTAAATTACTTAGACGGTAAATTATATTTTTATAAAGAAGAAACTAAAAAAACATTATTAGGAACTTATAGTTGTACTAATAAAAACACTATTGAAAGTGATACAAATGCTTTAAATAGTTGTTATATTGCTAGTACAAAAGATAATACAGGATGGTTACCAATAATTAATGAAAGATATGTATTTATAATTGATTCTTTAGACAAGAACAACAAAACAATAATGTTATATGATTTAAAGAATAATAAGACATTAAGTAGATATACTAATGTTGATTTAGGAGTAGAATCAAAAGAGAATAAAATAACATTTATATCAAACAATAATTTATACGTTATCGCTGAAAACAAGAGTAATAAATATGGTGTTATAAAAATAGAAGACGATGTAAAAAGTGTTATACCATTTAATTATAAAAACATTTCTAAATTAAAAGACTACTTTATGGCGGAGACTAGTGGCAATACATATTTATTAATTAATAATACAGGTAATAAAGAAAGTGAAGAATTTGGTAGTAAAATAGTAGATTATAGTGGTAAATATTTAAAGACAGAAGATAACAAAGTATATGGTTTTGATAGAACTGAAATCAGTAAAGAAGAATTCTTATATGTAGAATTAAAAGATGATTATTATGTAGTTATAAATAAAGATAAAAAATTAGATATAAAAAAATATAATGATACTAATTTTAAATTAGTAAACCCAATAGATATTGGCGATACAACCGATTATAGTAATGCTTTTGAAGTAAGTAAAAGTTCAAGTAATTACATAATAAAAATAAAAGCTACAGGAAGTACTATTAATGTTCCATTATCGGGCAATAATAATCCAAGTACAGAACCAGAAGAGCCTGAAGAATAATCTTGCCAAAATAAAAAAAATTTGCTAGAATATATTTATAAAAACGAAGACCAAGAGGAGTAAGAAGTAAAAAGTCTTAATAGAGAGCTTAAGATAGGTGGAACTTAAGTAAGAAAACTTCTGAAGGTAGCTTGCAAGTTGTCTATTTGAAAAAAGTAGAATAGACCGCATACTATGCGTTACAAAAATAAGTTAAATAAAAGGTGGTACCGTGCTTTAAAGCACCCTTTGGTACTATCTTTTTTTGTTTTAGAAAGAAGGAATTTGAATGTTAGAAACAAAATATAATCATAAATTAGTAGAAGAAGGAAAATATGAAAACTGGAAAAATAATGGTTATTTTGAAGCAAGTGAGTCTGCTAAAGAACCATTTTGTATTGTAATACCACCACCAAATGTAACGGGAAAATTACATATAGGACATGCTTGGGATACATCAATTCAAGATATATTAATTCGTTATAAAAGAATGATGGGATATGATGCTGTATGGATACCCGGAATGGACCATGCAGGTATAGCTACTCAAAGTAAAGTTGATAAAAAATTAAAAGAAGAGATGGGCATAAATCCTAGAGAATTATCCCGTGAAGAATGGTTAAAACATGCATGGGCTTGGAAAGATGAATATGCCGAAAATATTCATAGACAATGGGCTAAATTAGGTTTATCTTTATGTTATAGTAAAGAAAGATTTACATTAGATGAGGGATTATCTAAAGCAGTAAGAAAAGTATTTGTTGATTTATATAATAAAGGTTTAATATATCAAGGAGAAAGAATCATAAATTGGGACCCCGAGGCTATGACAGCTTTATCTAATGAAGAGGTTATATATAAAGATATTCCAGGCGCATTTTATCATTTAAAATACCAATTAGAGGATAGTGATGAATATTTAGATGTAGCAACAACAAGACCAGAGACCTTATTTGGTGATACTGCTGTTGCGGTTAATCCAGATGATGAAAGGTATAATAAATATATAGGAAAAAATGTAATATTACCAATTGTAAATAAATTAATACCTATTGTTGGAGATAAACATGCTGATATGGAAAAAGGAACAGGTTGTGTTAAAATAACTCCCGCTCATGACCCCAATGACTTTGAAGTAGGCTTAAGACACA
>CANSWQ010000042.1 GCA_947650775.1 uncultured Mycoplasmatota bacterium | reverse complement strand
TATATTAATCACCATTATATTTTATTATTCTTATATATTATTTATAAATAAAAAAAGACTTTTTGTGTATGTCTTTTTAACTATTAATAATTTTATTTAAATCTTTTATTATTTTTTCTTTTTCGTCATTACTAAAATATCCTTCAATATTTCCTATATGTTTACCATTCTTAAATATTAGTAGAGATGGTAATTCTTTAATTTCATACTCATCGATAACTTTATCACTTTCGATTTTATAATATAAAGTGTCTTTAGGAAGATTTTTTGTTAAATCTTTTATAGGAATAGATTTTAATAAACATTCCGCTATATCTGGATTATATATTTCAATTAATGTTATACAATTCTTTTTAATTTTATCATTTATATTCTTTAATTCAATCTTAAAAAAGTCTGATATTGCAACTGCACCATATCTATCAACGAATAAATCTTTTGTAGCTCTTATATCTTCATCTATTTCTTTTTGAATTTTATTATATTCTGCCTCATTTTTGGCAACCGCAATTGCTCCAATTGAACATTCTTTTTCGCATAAACCACAAGAAATACATTTTTCA
Organism: uncultured Mycoplasmatota bacterium; assembly: GCA_947650775.1. Classification (GTDB taxonomy): domain Bacteria; phylum Bacillota_I; class Bacilli_A; order RF39; family UBA660; genus Caccenecus. Next base: position 6,407 of record CANSWQ010000042.1, on the reverse strand, counting down.
TTGTTTATTTCAATAGTTCCCTTTTTTTCATTCCAAGATAATGCACCAGTCGGACAAACTGCTATTCCTCCACATTCTTTTGCATTGTCGCATATTTTAAAGTTTACTAATACTGACATTTTTAACCTCTTTTCCTTATTGTATTAATTATACTTTCTAACCTTTTAACAAATATATCAATTTCCTCTTTTGTATTATATTTTCCTAAACTAACTCTTATAGGGCTATAATTTTTTAAATCGGTATTGCAAGCAGTAAGTACATGGGAAGGTTCGGCAATTTCAGAATTACATGCTGACCCTGTTGAAACAAAGATATTAAATGATTCTAACATCAATAATAATTCTTCTGCATTAACACCTTTAAAAGCTATACTGGATGTATTAGATAATCTATTTTCTATATCTCCATAAATTATTACATCGGTTATATTATTTTTAATTTTCTTTTCCATATAATCTCTTAGTTCTTGCATTTGATTATTTACTTCATAATTATCATTTAATATTAATTCCACAGCTTTACCTAAGCCAATAATATAAGCAACATTTTCTGTTCCTCCTCGTCTATTATTTTCTTGATGTCCAAATATTAATGGTGCAAAAGGCACATCATTTTTAATATACAAAACTCCTATACCTTTGGGAGCATTAATTTTGTGGCCAGATAAGGATAACATATCAACTTTAAAAGCTTTAACATCTATTTTGATTTTACCAATTGCTTGTACTGAATCACAATGAAATAGAATATTGTGAGCTGTTGCTATTTTGCCTATTTCTTTTATAGGATAAATATTACCAATTTCATTATTAGCCATCATAATTGTTATTAAACAAGTATTGTTGGTGATTGCTTTTTTTAGTTCTTCAATATTAATTCTACCGTATTTATCTACTGATAAATATGTTATTTCATATCCTATACTTTTTAAGTATTTCATTGTTTCTATTATAGAAGCGTGTTCTACTTTTGTTGTAATTATGTGTTTTTTTTCAGGATAATTTCTAACAGCATTCATAATAGCAGTTACATTACTTTCACTAGCACAACTAGTAAATATTATTTCATTTTCATCTGCATTTAATAACTTAGCTATATTTTTTCGAGCTTTAGTAATTTCTTCTTTTACTTCTTTACCAAAACTATAAATACTGCTAGGATTGCCATATTCATTACTTAAATAAGGTAACATTACCTTTAATACTTCATCAGAACATTTTGTTGTAGCATTATTATCTAAATATATATTTCGTAGCATTTTTCCTCCTAATTCTTATTTTTATATCTTATGTCTATATCGACATCAGCATTAATTCCATCTACCCTACCATTACTACATATTTGCCAATAATGATAATTACCGTTATAAGATGTTGATTTGGCATAATGAGCTAACCAGATTGGATAGTCTGTATCTAACCAGATTTGTTCTAAATAGTTTTTACTACCATATAATAAGCCTTTATATCCTTTACTTTTAAAATAATTTAAATAACTATTGGCCATGTCTGTTAATTTGTAAAAACTTAAATTAAAGTCATTATAGAAACTCCAATTTTCCCAGTCATAGGCTACTCCTAATTCTACTTTATAAGGTTTTATTTGTTCATATATCCACTCGGCATCTTTTAAAACTTTTTCTTTACTATTAGCATAAGAATAAAAATATACTCCTACTGGCATTCCTATTTCATTCGCTTTTGTTATATTTTCTATAAACTTACCATCTAAAAAATAATCTCCTTTTATGCCTTTTGTTCCTCCAACTCGTAAAATAACAAATTCTACTCCTGCTTCTTTTATTCGCCCAAAATCAACTGTTCCTTGCCATTCTGATAAGTCCAAGCCTATTTCAGTATCTTCATTCTTATGTTTTTCAACTATATCACTAAAGTAGGTTTTGGGTGATGGCTTACTATTGTTACCTCCTGTTGAAGGTTTTGGTTTTACAACATATAAGTTAAATTTCTTTTCTGTTATATTTCCTGAGGAATCTGTTGCTTTAAATGTTAGTGGATAGGTTCCTGCCATATCCATATCATATTCGCCTTCAATAATACATTCGGGGTTATCATCATAATTATCACCACACATTATCTTATCGGTTAAATTAACTTTACTTCCAACATTTACTGTGTAACTAGAACCTAACCAAACTACTGGTGGTGTAGTATCTTTGATATTTATTTTGTAAGAATAAGGAATTTTGATATTATCTTCATTTATATATTCAAATTTTATTTCTTTCTCTCCAATTATTGTAGTATCTATATTATAATCGTTTGTTATCAAACCATTGATATTTGTTATAAAATCTGATACTTTTACTTTACTTAAAAATTCTGTTTCTAAATTTTCTTTTAATTCTACAACTATTTTAGCATTTTTTAACTCTATTTTTTTGTTAATCTTTACTCCTAAAAAAATTAATAATACTACTGATAAAATACTTAAACTTGCTATAACTATAGTTTTCTTATTCATTTTTATTTTCTTCTTTCTTAAATTATTTACGACTGTTTCCCTCAGGTATAAATGATATAGCTTGCTCATCTTCATAATCTTCATTTAGACTTTCTATTAAACTGTTTAATTCTTCATCACTTATATTTATAAAAGCTAATTTCATTACTTCTCTTAATGCTCTAAATAAAGTTTCTTTTGGTATTCTTTTGTTAGTATGTAAAATTATATAATTGTATATTTCTATAAAAAATTCTGTATTATAAGGACCATCTATATCGTATTTCTTAGCTAAATAATTATAAAATGGCTTATCTATAACATCAATTATTTCTAAGAATCTCGGAATTGAGTCAGGAACTTTTTTTATTTTTGTGTAAAATTCAGTGCCACTTTGGATATCAAATATATCATCTGGAGTATTATAAAATGTATCACTTTCAAATCTTGTTTCATAGGGAGTTAAGCTTGAATGATTGTATAAATCTAAATCTTCTTCTTGATCCCATGTTACGTCACTTATAAAAATTCCATCTATATCATATTTAGAATCTACTAATCGGAATATAATCCGAGAGTGATAACCTTTTGTTCCTTTTTTATCATTTTGTTCAGCACGAGTTAAAGTAGCATAATCTTCTATTGTTAATTTTTCACTTTCTTTTAATATTTCAACATGGAAGAATGTCGCATATATTCCAACTCTTTTTAGTAAAGCTATCATTAATTCTGAAAAGCCTAGGCATACGATATAATCGCTAAATAATATTTCATATAAATCACAAGATGCTGAAGTATTAAATTGAGCCATTGTCCCTTCACTTCGATACTTTTTAAACTCTTTAACAATTTTGAAAACTGCTAAATATTTTTCATATGGAGATAAAGTTGATTCTTTTATATCTTTTACCATTAAGTCTAAAAGTTTTTCTACCTCTAAAAATCTATTTAAACTTACACTTCTATCTATAACTATATTCTCTTTTCCATAGACTTTAAATGCCTCAACATTGTCTTTTAATATGTCTACACTCATAAATCTAAATTCTATATTTCGTCCTTTTAATACCTCTATAATTTTTAATATATTATCTTTATCATTATATCCAAAAAATATTTTTATTCCTTTTTTACTATATTTACGAAGATTATTTATGTCTGTATTTGCTAATGGGCTTGTCAAGTGAATAATTCTACCATCATTTAACATTTGATATGTAAATACATCTACTAATCTTTTATGTGTAAAAAAGCTTATTCTTTCTCTTTCACTATTTGTATATTCTCCTATAACATCATCAGTACTAATATTATATATACTTTCGGATTTATCTAATATATCAAATGCACCGCGGGTTAAAATATAAATATCATTAGGATTTCCTAGGGTAACGCTTGTTATTTTAGAGTTGTTAGCTATAGCTTCTAATATTTCATTATTTATTAATTCAGTGGATAAAATCTCTATTTTACTTCTTTGATAACTTTTTATAAATCTTAATAATTGTTGATGTAACTTATTTTTTTCATTTCTAGCATATAATGTATTTATATAAATATAATTTGTTTCATTATCTAGTTCTGATATTACTGGTTCTTGATATTTATCACTAATTATTATTTTGCAATTATATAAAGTTATAGCATTTTCTAAATCAAATTCTTTATAATTATTTGGCATTTATATCAGACTCCTAATACCTTTATTTTATCATAATAATACTAAATTAACAAATATTATTAACTTGTTTGTAAAGTTGTTTCTTCTACTAATTTTTCATATATTTTTACCATTGCTAAAGTGTCCAATTCACAATACTTAAGTAAGTTTTCTCGAGTTTTTTCTTTCTCTTCTTTAGTCATATTTTTTAAGTTTTTAAAACTATTCATCGCTTCACTGCCATTATGAATATTATCTAGCGCATGATAATCTAAATTTTTATCATTAGGAAATAAGGCTGGTAAAACATACTTTATAGAATAAGAGCCTTGCATTTCTTTAGTATAGTAACTTCTGTTTTTAAATGGAATCATTAAATCTTTTATATTATGATAAATATTCATTAAATGCTCACTTAAATCAGGATATAAACTGGCTAATCTTTTGATTATCATTTTCTCAAAACTAGAATTATATGCGATTACACATGTATTTTTGGGAATATCTTTGATTAGATTCTCTGCTAAATCTCTTCTGGGGTCAGTATTTATGTTGGCTAAAAATTCCGTATGTTTTAAAGAACTATTTTTAATTTCTAAATAATGCAAGGAATATTGAAAAGGAATTTGTTCATAAGGACTGGAATTCTCTAATACAGGTATCGATTCTTGAAATGTTTCAAAATCTAGAAAATACATGGGAAATGTTAATGTGGTTAAAAACTCTTTTATCTCATCTTTTTTGATACTTGGTTCTTTGTCATTTAACTCAAAATCAATTTGTTCTAAATATTTATTATTTAGTTTTTCTTTTAATAATTCTTTAAAACTTATTTTGTTTTTATTGTATAATTTAAATTTATTAGATATACTCATTCCTCTGATATCAAAAACGTTTGGTTTAACTAAAGTTTTAGTACAATATGTGAAAAATGGACAATCATAGGGTTTAACACAATGCATTCCAATATCTTGTTTTGGCTCACTTTTCTTTTTAATATATTTGTTTATTTCTTTTATGTTTTTTTCTATTTCTTCTTGTTTTTGAAGTGCTATATCTGTTACATCCTCGATTATAAATAATTTATCTAGTTCTAATTCTTTTCCTCTAATATATTTAGAATTTATATAAACAATTGAAGCTTTTGTTATGTTATATCCTAAGTTTTTTAAGACATATACTTGATATGAAACGTCTTCTAAATAAATGTCACTGATACTTGTGGAACTTTTTACTTCATATATTTCATAGCTATCTTTGTCTTTTTTTAAAATATCAACACTACAAAAATTATTATTGTAAGAAAATGATGCTTCTGTAATTATTACACTATCTTGTTTTAAAGTTTCTTCTGTGTTTTTAATCATTACTTGTAAATCTTCATTAAATTCTATATCAATTGACTTACCTAAGAGATTTTTAGCTACAATTCCTACTTCGGTACCATTTTCTAAAACACTCTCATTATTTGTATCTTCTTTAACTTCTGGTTTGAATTCATTTAACCAAAGCATTTTTAAACATTGATGAGCATTACAATATTTAGATTTTGATAAATACATTTTAAACCTCCTAACTTAGTTTTTATTTTTTAAAGCATCAAGATATTTATTTAGATATTTGTTTTTATCTTGGCTGTTATATTGCATTATAAATCTAGGATGCTCTAAGGATATAATCTTATCAAAGAATTTATACTCCTCATTTATTTTAGTTAAAAAATTATAGTTTTCTCCACTTCCTATACAAAAACATATTGATGTGTCTATACCTAAAGAAATTTGCTTTTTTAAAGATTCAATAATAAAACTATATAAAGCTTTTTCTAATTTTTTATTTTCATAATAATTTGAATTAATTTCATTTCCTTTTGCGCTTTTATTTATGATACCTACTGGACAAATAAAACTCATAAAAAAGTCTTTATAGAATTTTTCACAACCACCATATTGCTCCATAACATCATATAAAAAGTTTGTAGATGATTTATTTATATAAAAATTATCAATCATAATTCCTGTTTCTTTATAAAGATGATTGGCATCTTCAAATGGTATTCCAGTCATTGCTGTACCTTTTCTGGCGGGAGAACTACCTAGTATTAAATATCTTTTATTATTGTCATTATAATATTTTTTATAAAATCTATTTGTAATGGCTTTTATTTGCTCTTTATTTTGACCATTAAAGGGATTACTAATGCTATAATTATCAAATAATTCTAAAGATATGGTTGCTAGCCAATTATTAAATTCTAATACATTATCTGAAAAAGTTTTTT
>CANSWQ010000041.1 GCA_947650775.1 uncultured Mycoplasmatota bacterium | reverse complement strand
GAGCATCTGCCCTGCACGCAGAGGGTCGCGGGTTCGAGTCCCACGTCCTCCACCAGAATTGTTTTAAACATTGAAAAATGTTTAAATAAAGCTCGTTTTTGAGCATATATTTTGAAATTAGGGAAAAGCACGCTAGAACGTGTTTTTTTCTTGATGTAAATAAATATCAAGAGTAGTAGATACTTTAGAATGTCCCATTGAACGTGATACTTTATCAATTGGTACTTTATGATGTATCTTCCTAGTAGCATATGAATGTCTAAACTCATGTTGTGTAATATTAGGTAATTTAGCTTTTTCATATGCTTGTTTTTTCTTTCTGTCAATAGTGGTTGGAGCGAGTGGCTTACTTCCTCCAAATATAAAATAATAGTCACTATAACAACCTAATACTTTTAAATAGTATCGCTTTAATAACCAAAATTTAAATTTCCATAATAAAGATATTTTTAAATAACGTATGCTAGAAGTGTTTTTAGGGGTATCTAGCTCACGTTTACCTTTACGCTGAAGATTATGTATAATATGTAATTTAAAGCCTCTTAAATCGCAAAATCTTAACGCCATAGTTTCCCCAGGGCGAGAACCATAAGAATAAATAAAACTAAAATATTGTTTTATTACATAATCTTTTAAGTGGAATCTAAACCTCAAAAATTGAAAAATGTTATAAACTGTATATTCTTTTACTTCAATTTTCTTAGGAAAAGGTCCAACTTGTCGAACAATATTTTCGTCAATAGGCAAATCTGGACGTAAAATACAATAATCAATAAATTTACTAAAAGCATAATAAATTTTAGAATTGTATTTATTACTGAAATGTTTATCCAATATTTTATTTTGCCAATCAATAATATCGAGTTTAGTTAAGTTTTTAATATCAATATCTTTAAAATATGGCAGTACTTGATTATTAAAATCAGTAATTAAAGTAATAAAGCCTTGTTTTTTATGTCGCTTTTCAACATATATTTTGAAATTATCTAAAACCTCGTTAAAGGTCATTTTCTTCACCTCAGCGGTGTATTATAGTTATTTTTCGGTCATTTGTCAAATCACCTCTTTATTAAGAGTATAGCATTATTTCAATTTTTGTACAAGTATATCTCTTAAATAATCTTGAAACTCAATTCTATATCGCTTATAAATTGTATCATAAGCTTGACTATTTACAAATTTAATTAAAGCTTTAACGGCTTCTCTAAAATTAGAATTACATAAACTATCAATATATAAGTAAATATCGTCAATTACATCTTCTTCGGTTTTTAAATCGTCAAATGAAGCATAAAACTTTCTTGCAAAGCTTTGAGATACTCTTACATCAGTTAATTCATATTTTATTTTATTATCTTCGTCTTGATGTATTAAATATCTGCAAGAAGCACGAAGAGATTTAATTGACTGAAAATAATTAGGCGGTACACCAATTCTTTTAGCTATTGAATTAATACTTCTAGGATTATCTAAAGATAATATAAAATGTATATGTTCTTTCTTTTCATTACTTTCAGGTCGATGCTTTATATATGCGTAATTTTTAAAACTACCTTTTAAATCAAACAAAACATCTCCACATTTATAACTCTCACTATCTGGATATAATAAAATCATAAAATGTCTAAATCTTTTTTCATCTATTTCTTCTGAATTAGTCTCAACTTTTTTCTTCATTTTTTCCCTCCTAAATCAGTTAAAAAAATTCTGCACAAAATACACAAATTACTATATAGTCGTAGTACATATAGTAATTTGATATAACTTTTTTGAAAAAAAGTAACAAAAAACTTTTAAATTTAACTCGCCGTAAGGCAACCTAAAGCAAAAAAATGAGATTTTATTGCTTTAGTTATACAACATTATTGTTATCGTTCCTTATGTCAATAGACTTTCGCGGCATAATCGCTTTCGCTTTTATTCCACGTTCTATATGACAACGTCTCTTTAATTACCTAAAAAGTGGCCAATAACTTTCATAACAGCATCTTTAACAACACTAAAACCATGCCAACTTATAACTAGAGATATTAAAGCTACTACAACAGGAACATAAAAGAAGTAGCTTAAGAAAGAAATACCACCTTGTATCATTGTAGAAATCGTTTGGAGTACATTTGAGACACTTTCCGGGAATGATGGTATAAGATTACCAAACAATGTAGAAATCGTTCCTAAAACGAATAAAACACCTTTTAATAATAAATATATAATCATTTAATCACCTCATTTAATATCATAAGCATCTGTACGTGCTTGGTCATTGTCATTTTTACTTAATATGCTAAAGAATTTTTTAGCAGCAAAATTAATAAATAAACTTACTAAAGCAATAGATGTTATAGTACGAATAGTATTAATATTAGAACTTAAAATAGCATTATCATTTAAACAAACTTGTTGTGATTGCCAGAAAGTATGAGATTCAAATAAACTAGTAGAACCAATAGTAAATTCAGGCAATTCAACACAACCATTAGCATTGACTAAACCAAGTAAACTAGTAAATATAGTTAAAAAGAAATCAACAGCCTCACCTACAAATCCAAAATTCTCAGTTAGTTCCTTAGAGTCATTAACAATCTCATATAATTGGTCATCAGTTGGAACAAATAAAGATTTCAAAGCGTTAACTAATAAATTAACCAATTTACCAGGTAACTCTATGATACCAGTAAAAATACCTTTCAATTTACATAACATACCACATTTCTTACTAGTAGTATCACTATCATCACTAGTCATTGAATTATTTAAATCATCTAATTTCTTATTAGTTTGGTCTTGTTTTTCTTGCATACCTTGAACTTCTTGTTTTACCTGGTTAACAGAAGTTTGAACTTGATTAACAGAACTAGCAGTAGCAAAACCACTTGTATTAACAATAGTAGACATCATATTTTTGATAGTATCGGTGTATAAACCTAATTCAGATATATTATATCCAACAAAATAATATCTACCAGAAGTTTGAGGATTAGAACGAAGTCTTAAAGAATACCAAGAACCATCTAAATTTGGAACAATAAGAGAATTATACATCTCGCAAGATTTTAAAGTGCTAGTATCAATAGATGGAATATAAGAATAATCTGTACTTAAATCAACCTTATTTACAACGCTATATGTAGGTTCAGTCGTAAGACTTGAAACTACAGTATTACCAAATGTAACATAGCCTAAAGTATTAATTTGAGAAAAATTGGAACATACAAAAGTAGATACAGAATATAAATAACCGGATTTAAAACGTTGGTCTATAGAAAAAGAAAAAGTAACACCGTCGGAATTAGTAACGAGATTTTGCTCATTATAAACGGATGCCCAATAATTTGATTGAACTGTACTATCATATTTTAAACCATAAATACCAATATTTACCGCATTATAATTAGAGCCTGACCATTTAAATAAGCGATAATCATTAAAACTACTAGATACATTATTATCAAGCCAATAAGTAGAACCCTCAACAGCATGTACATCTTTAGTAAATAAAAATAAACATGGACCAATAATTAATAAAACCCTTAATATCCTTTTCATATAATCAACTCCTAAATATTTTTAACAATACATAAGATAGAAAGAAAGTAAATAAACCAATACTTATAGTAATTAATATCTTCTCTTTTACATATCTTTTATCATAAATATCATTTGTATAATAAACTGAATTAGTAACAAATAAAGTGGAATCATTAATCTTTTCCAAACTATTATCAGTACTACTTCTATAATTCCAACGATACATTTCTTCACAATTTGAACTAGCATTAATACTATTTGTAATATTAATATCTTCATTAGTTAAACAAATGTAATAATAAGTATAATAGTTATAAGAACCATTATTAACATACTCCATAGAAAGCAAATAATTTTTATAATCGGACCTTTTATATAAATTATAAAAATAATCATATCTGGAATCATCTAATACTTGTGTATTGCCACTAATCGTTTTAGCACTTACGACCGACGTCGCAAACGTGCTTAAAACGACTATTAATAAAAGCCTAAAACTATTTTTTATAATAAAACTATTTACAATATTTTTTAAACGTTTGATAATAACCACTCTCCATATCTTTTTCTTTTGTATTCCAAAATTCGGAATCTTTACTAAAATCAATTACTTGATAAGTATTATACATCTCATAATGTAACTTTCGTTTATGTGTAAACCAAGCGCTAAATTCTTTTTTGCCAACTAACTCGTCACGTTGTTTTTCAAAATCATGATATACAACACATCTTGTTAAGTAATTTAAATATGTCTTGCAATCAACAATTGTATTAATCTGCTCTCTCATAACTAATTGAAGTCTTGAAAATACTTGACTAGTAAGAACAAAACATCTTTGATTCTTTCTATTTTGACTAATAACTTGAAACATATTAACATCAGCATTTTTACTTTCTAAACTATTAAATAAAATATGAGCCTCGTCAATTAAAAATATAACCGGTTTATTCCAGACTAAGAATAATTGCCAATATCTATCAAATTTAATAATATTTTCTTTAGGAATATGGGTTAAAATATCAGTATTTATATCAACATTAGTAACTAAATAAGTATCAGGATAATCTCTAAATATATTAGAAATCATTCTAACAGCTGACAATGTTTTACCACTTCCTTGAGGTCCGGAAAAATCATAAACGCCATGATAAGGAAATCTTTTCTTTTTAAGTTCTATAAGATATTTTAAATGACTAGGATAACCTAAAAGATTAACCTCTCCTTTTAAATCTTTTTTTCGCATAATTTTATAATTTCCTTGCAATAATTTTCCCATAAAAGAGAATAAAAATATAAACATAAATAATAAGAACTAGCTTTCATTTTCGACCTCTAAAATATAAACTTGTTTAATTTTTTTAAATTGTTTTAACATCATATTATAAATTTTTTTATCATAACATGTAACTTTAATTAATAAATTATTAGTACCTTTTTGATAAACACCAAATATTTTAATCATTATTGAACTCCAATCTTAAAACCTTTACCAGTAGCAGCATTAATTATCATTGTAACTAAAGTAACTATTAAAGCAATAGTTAAGCTAAGCATACCTGATACAATTAAACATGGTTTAATTACTTCCATAATATCTAAATAAATTTGTGTTATATCCATTATTTATTACCTCTTTTCTTAAAAATTTTATTCCATAACCAATTAAGGCCCTTATAAATTAAAAAACAAAATACAATACTACCAATAGCATTAAACATTATTTACCACCAACTTTCTTTTTTAAATTTAAAATATCTTTCTCTATATTTTTAAAACGTTCTTCTTTTTCTTCAAAACAAGTTAAAAGAAAAAGTAAAATTAAGAACAAAAAAATAATAACAACAAAAATACCGAAAAAGAATATAAGTTGTCCGCCAGAAGAAAGGCTTTCAACATTATAAAATAAATAATCTAACATAATAACCAACTTTCTAATAAAATAAATAAGGAAGCTTTCGCTCCCTTATAGTGTCAATCTCTAAACATGGAAGCCATGACCAGAGAATGCTGATTGTAACATTGCAATACCTTTTCTTGCTCCCCAATAGAATAAGTAAAGTGTTAAACAAGCTACAACAACAATACCAAGAACACTTGCAATATTAGCAACTGTTAAGTTAGCAGTGAATACAGCTAAAACTGATTCAATACCACTTTTAACAGCACTAAAATCAAATGCATTAGTGCTAGTTTGTGTATCACCCATAGTAACAAAACCCCCTTAAAAATTTATATTAAACGCAAAAATGCGTTTAACTCTTCTTTAAATCTTTTACTTTATAACGATTATGTAAAGTATCATAACTTAAACTAACTTTACAAGAACTTAAAATCTCTAAATCATTAGCTAAATCACTACAAACCTCAATATAGCCAAAATCTTTAAGAGATACTCTTAACTTTGAAGTTTTAATATCTTGCCCCTTATCATTTTTAAAATCATAATGTGCAATAACTAAAGCATCTAACATTTTTAAATAACTCCTTTCATAATTTATAAAATAGTCTATAGAAAGGAGGATAACCGAACGATAGACTATTCTATATATCTAAATATTAACATATAAAAAAAGAGGTTTTGACCTCTCAAATAAATTTATATATTTTTCTATAAGTTCCATTATATTGATAATATATATATTCCTTATTTTTAAATGCATATCTTATAGCTTTTTTTCTTAAACCTAAACTATTTGATAACTCTTCTAAACTATCATATACTGTTATAATATTATCATCTAAATCATATATTGCGTAAAATTCCAAATTAACCTTTCTAGATTATTTTATAATGGGTTGGAGTCCCACGTCCTCCACCAAAAAGAATATTACCTCGTAAATGCGAGGTTTTTTTATGTCTTTTTTAGTATAGTTTTTTTAATGTTTTGGTTCATACTAATATAAAGGTGATTATTTTGAAAATTTTAATTAGTAAAAACAAAAGGATATTTTCTAATTTTATTTTTTGTTTATTTAGTTTTTTAGTTATATTAGCCTTAATATTACAGTTAGTTTTTAAAGAATATCATAATGCTTTAACTTGTGTTCTTACTTTGCTATTAATTTTATTACCAATGTTTTTACAAAGAAAATTTAAGCTCGTTATTCCTAATAGTTTATTATTACTATTTTATTTAGTTGTTTATGCGGCAGGAATACTTGGAGAAGTATACAATTTTTATATTTATTTTAAATGGTGGGATATTGTTCTACATACACTAAGTGGTTTTTTAATCGCATCTCTTGGTTTATCTTTATTTTCTTTAAATACTTTGGATAAAACTTTTAATATTAAACCGTTGTTAGTCTCTTTATTTGTTTTATGTTTTAGTATGACTATTAGTACGATGTGGGAGTTTAATGAATATGGTATAGATAAGTTTTTTAACACTGATCATCAAAAAGATACTTATGTTAGTACTATCTCTTCCGTTAATTTTGATAAAAGTAAAAATGGTAAACCAGTTGTAATTAAAGACGTAAGTAAAACTATTTTGTATGATAAAAAAGGGAGTGAACTTGCAGTTATAGAAGCTGGTTATTTAGACATTGGTCTTAATGATACAATGGGAGA
>CANSWQ010000040.1 GCA_947650775.1 uncultured Mycoplasmatota bacterium | reverse complement strand
CTATTATTACATAATAATATGCTTTATTTCCTTCTTTACTTGCTGTTATAAATTCGGCATCTGATAATACCACTTTTGTTTGTTCTTTATTTATTCTTCCACTATAAATTGAACTTCCTAAACTTTCTATATTTGTTATACTACATTCTTCTGCGAGTATTTGAGCTCCATTTTCTACTTTTGTTGTTTTATTACAATTTGCACTTACCTCTATTTCACTATCACTTTTATATACTTTAAATTCAAGTGGTGTATTTAAAGTATTTGTTCCATTCCACACTAAATTATATGGTATAAACTCTCCATCTCCTATAGCTTTAACTTCTATTCCACTTACAGTTTTATGTCCTGGATATATATCTAAATCTTCAAATGATAATGTTCCTCTTACTTCTATTGTCGCTCCATTTATGGAAGCGGTAGACATATTTGTCTTAGCTCCACTTCCTTCAATTAATATTGAAGATACAAAATATGCAAATGATACTCCAACTATTAATAATAGAACTCCAACTACAATCATTAATCTTTTATTCTTATCTTTCATGATTAAGCCCCCTCTACTACAAATGGATTATCTATTGTTCCATTACCTGTAAATGTTACATCTGAATGTAAATTTATTACTGGGCGCAAACCAAAAGTGCTGCGCACACCGGCGTCGTCAAGGTTGCCACTCGAATCCACACGGAACACGATAGCGCCACTGCCATTCCACCAGCTCGGAGACATGGTCCAGTAGTATTGTCCGTTGTACAAGTAGTATGATGTATTGTTTTCGTTCTTTCCTCCTGCAAACTCTACTTCATCTGCTGTTACTAATCCTACTTTCAAACTATATATATCTCCATTAGAACAGCTTAATGTTGGTGCATAATCTGTATACAATCTTTTATATCCTGCATAATTAAATGAGTTTCCTATTGCTGCCCAATTCGAACCACTTTGCACATTTCTATCATTACAATACTTTCCATCTGCTATCTTGGATGAGTATGTTGTATTATTTCCTATATTGCTATTATACCATGACTCAAGCTGTACTTTTGCATTACTTGCTGTCCCAGAAAGTGTTCTTTGACTTGTTCCTTCATATGTCCATCCTACATAATTTGACTGATTATAGCTTGCATTATATTGCACACTTGTCACTGCTATACTATCTGGTGTATTTGTTCCATTTGCATGGCAAGTTGTACCATCATAGATTAAACGTAAACTTCCATCACCATTTACTCTTATTGCTCTCCAACACTTACCTGCAAATTTCACATAATTGGTTGTTGCTGTTCCTCTCCAGTAATAGCTTGTCCCTCCATACATTCCATCTTCTACTCCAAATATTCCTTCATCTGTAGTTGCAACTTTGCTAAAATTTGGTGTTGTTGTATTACTTGTTAATCCTAGTTCTTTTAACTTTTTTGTTGCTATATCACTATCAAAATATAAATAACAATTTGTATTATTACTTGTTAAATTTGCTATATTTAATCCATTATTATTCCATGTTGGTTTTGCTCCATTACTACATGTACTTTTCTCATTATTTAAAGTATATCCTATACTTGGTATTGTATTAGCTTCTTTATAACTTCCATCTTCTTGTTTTATATAAACTGCTAATTTCTTAGAATCAACTTCTTTTATATTTAATTCTTTTTTATTATTTATGCTTATTGTTATTATTCCTACTAAAAGTATCAAACTTAAAACTATTATTTTCTTATTTACCTTTTTCATAATATTCCACCTTATTCTTTTCCATTCTATATCTTTTTTTAGTATTTTTCATTACATTCGACAAAACTTGTCAAAACTTATCAAGATATATTGTATATGATATTTTTACATTTTATATATCTAATATACAACATTATTGATAATAATTCAATATTTTTGTCCTATTTTGCGACATTTATTTTTTATCTTCATAGTTATCTTTATAATTAAGATAAGAAAAGAGAATATAAGAATATGCGATTAAAAGAAATAAGAGAAGCCAATTCTTTAAAACAAATAGAAGTAGCTAATAAAATGAAAGTAAGTCGAAGTGTATATGGTATGTGGGAAGTAGAACAAGACATAATTCCTATTCGTAGATTAAATGATTTTTGTAATGAATTTAATGTCTCATTTGATTATGTTTTAGAACTAACTGATATTAAAAACTATCCTGATAGCAATAAAGAAATAGATATAAATAAATTACAAGTTAGATTAACTACTCTAAGAAAAAATGCTAAACTAACCCAAGACAAATTATCTACAAAACTAGAAATAACCAGATCTTTAATTAGCAAATATGAACATAACACTAACTTAATCTTAACATCTTATTTATTAAGTTACAGCAAATACTTTAATATATCTAGTGATTACTTAGTTGGTAGAATAGATTATATACCAAAACTTAAAACTACTATTAAATCATAAAAACCTCATCATTTGATAAGGTTATTTTTTTGTTTTAAAACTCTTGTATAAGCTTTATTTAAAGGTTCTAAAGGAGTATCTGTCATTCCATTTTTATATAAACAAGTTATAATATCCAAATAAAGTGGAGCTTCATCAAATTCATTTATTAATGCTTGATAAAAATAATCTTTATATTTTTGGGCATTAAATACATATCCTTTTTCTAATAAAATCAAACTTCTAATTGGACTTTCAAAAGAAAAATCTTGATCCATAACACTAAGAATTATTAAAGAAACAATAAAATTTTCATATTGTACAAGATTAACTTCTAATAAATATTCATGTAAAGATATTTGAGCATTAACCATATCCATACTAATAAGTAATCTATGAACCTCACTTATTTTTTCTCTTCTATATTTTTCCATAGGTGATAATTCCTCTATAAAGCCATTTTCTTGATTCCACATTTTCTCTTCTAATTTTCTTCTCAATTTTGGCATTAATCTTGTATTAAATTTATAAGCTGTATTTTCATTCCAAAAAGGACTAGGCTCAGGATTATTTAAATCTCTACCACATCTAAGATATAATAAAATTCTATCTTCTTCATTTAATTCATTTATTACTTCCCAAACTAATTTTCTATTATAGCCTTCTAAAAGTTTAAAAACAGCACTACCTCTCCTTCCTCTTCTCTTTCTTTTTTTAGGAGGATTTAATATTAATTCTTTCAAATTAGCCAAAATGCCCCCAATTAATCTCGAAACATAAGATTGTGAAATATTAAGTCTAAAAGCTATTTCCTTTTGACTAATAGGTTCATTATCAAAAAGTCCAAAATATAAAGAAACTATAAAGCTATCTTTTATACTTAAAGAAACTACTAATTCCTTTAATAAATTTACTACTTCTTTATTTTCATAATTTTCTTCTATATTAGCTTTTTCATCTACTAAAGAATCTTCCAATCTAATATCTTCACCATTTTTATTTGTATATATAGGGTCTTCCATACTAATAACTACACTATCTTTATTAAATTTTCTAAGATACATTCCTATTTCATTTTGAATACAAGGTATAGCATAACTAGAAAATTGAGTTCCTTTTAAAACATTAAAACCATCTACTGCTTTCATAAGTCCAATCAAACCAACTTGAAATAAATCTTTCTTATCTTCTAAACTAACATTATAATTTGCCACTATTGAAGAGACCAAACGCATATTACCTTCAATAATATCTTCACGAGTATAAAAAGAACTACCCTTAAAGTAACTCATAGTTTCTGGCTTTGATAAAGCTTTAGGAAGTTTAATACCCAATAAATCATTATGCATAATTAAACCTCCCATTAAGACCATTCTAGCATACCCCCCCCCCGGTGTCAATAAATCTTATTACAAAAAACCAATAATTTCCAAATAATAAATATTGATTTTAAACATAAGTTCGTTATATAATTAATACAAGAAAGGAAAATAAAAATGTTAAATTCTAATGTTTATTTAAATCGTCATTTTTTATGTATTGACCTAAAAAGTTTCTTTGCTAGTTGTGAATGTTTACGTTTAAACCTTGACCCTTTTAAAACTCCTTTAGTGGTCGCAAATGAGGCCCAAGGTAGTGGTGCTATAACTCTTGCTGTAACTCCTTATTTAAAAAAACAAGGCGTTCCCTCTCGTGGTAGATTATATGAAATACCCAAAAATATTAAATACAAAATTATTAAACCTCACATGAGTCTTTATATAGAAAAAAGTACTGAAGTTGTAAATACTTATTTAAAATATGTATCTAAAGATGATTTACATATCTATTCAATTGATGAATGTTTTTTAGATGTTACTGACTATTTAAAAATGTATAATAAAACAGATTATGAACTTGCTTTAGAAATATTACAAGATATTAGAGATAATATTGGTTTATATGCCACCTGTGGTATTGGGTCCAATATGCTTATGGCAAAAGTTGCTATGGACATTGAAGCTAAACACAATGATGATTTTATAGCTAAATGGACTTATGATGATATTCCTGAAAAATTATGGACCATCTCCCCTTTATCTAAAATGTGGGGAATTGGTCCTAGAATGGAACAAAGACTAAATAGACTTGGAATATATAATATTAAAGATTTAGCTTACTATGATCGTTATAAATTAAAAGATAAATTCGGTGTTATAGGTACCGAACTTTGGAATCATGCTAATGGTATAGACATGTCAAGGATAAAAGATTTTGAAAAAATTAAAGATAAATCATATTCTCACAGTCAAGTTTTATTTAAAGATTACAATGGTGAAAATATAAAAATAATCATTAGAGAAATGGTTGATGTATTATGTTCTAGACTTCGTAAAAACAAAAAAGCTTCTCTTGTTATTGGTTTTGGTCTTAGTTATTCTAAAAACTTAGGTGGTGGATTTTATCATAGTATCAAACTAGCTAGTCCTACTGATCAAAAAGAAGAAATCTTAAAAGTATGTCTTATGATTTTAGATAAATTTTATGACAATTCCCCTATTCGTAAAGTAAGTATTTCTTGTGGTGCTCTAAGTGATAAACAAGGTATTCAATTAAATATTTTTGAAACATTAGAAGACATTGAAGAAAAAACATTTTTAAATAACACTATCGATGAAATAAAAAACAAATTTGGCAAAAATGCTATTTTAACCGCCTCTGCTCTTTTAAGTGATTCTACTATTATTGAAAGAAATGGTAAAATTGGAGGACATAGCGCATGAATTTCGATCGTGGTTTCATTAAATGGCAACCATTTAATTCTGTAATTCCCAATAAAAATATTTTAGATAATATTAAAAATAATGAACACATATCAAAACCCATATTATTCCCTGAGGAAATAGAAAACTTAAACAAAGAAATAATAGAAGCCTATTATTCTCATAATCTAATTGAATTAACCATCTATGAAAATAATAAAATAAGAACCTATAAAACTACAATTACTAAAATAGATAGTAACATCAAAACCATTCATTTAGAAAATAATAAAACTATTTATTTTAGTCAAATAATTCATTTAAGAACTATTTAAAAAGTTTTACTTATAGTATAATTTCTGCTATAATATTTATAGGAATACTTAATTGTTGAGTGCTTGCCAACTTTCTTTTTGTAATAAGGCTGATAGGAATGTATAAGAAGGATTTTTTTATTCTTTCACTTATCATTATTATCTTCTTACTAATAGG
Source organism: uncultured Mycoplasmatota bacterium (assembly GCA_947650775.1). Lineage (GTDB taxonomy): Bacteria > Bacillota_I > Bacilli_A > RF39 > UBA660 > Caccenecus. Next base: position 1,473 of record CANSWQ010000040.1, on the reverse strand, counting down.
CCTACTTTTTACTTTAGTAATATAGTAACTATATTAAGAGAAAAGCACTCAATCTCATCGTAGATTAAGTGCTTCAACACAATTAGTGGTAAGTACTCAACACGCGAAGTTAAGTATTCCCTTTTTTATTATATGAAATCTCTTTCATCTATATACATAATACCATATTTAAATTATTTTTTCAAGTTCTCTAATTTCTTTTTATATACATAAGAATAAACCCAATTATGATACAAAAGTGTTGCATGACTATGCCATTTATATAATGGTGTATTATCTGGATTATCATCTTTATAATAATTTTTAGGAGGTAATATATCTAAACCCTTATTAATATCTCTTCGATATTCTTTATCTAAAGTATACAAATCATATTCTGCATGTCCTGTTAAAAATATTTTGCTTCCATCTTTACTTTCAACAATATAAGGACCTGAATCATTAGATTTACTAGTTAAAATAAGATTATCACAAGCCATAATATCATTTTCTAATAAACTACAATAACGGGATTGAGGAATCAAAAATATATCATCAAAACCTTTAACTAAATCTGTTTCTTTTAAAATATAATGTTCATATAAACCTGATAATTTTTCAGGAAGATTCATTCTATTTACTCCATAAAAATATTGCATTCCAAATTGGGAAGCCCAACACAAGAATATTGTTGAACCAACATTTGTCTTCGTATATTTAAAAAATTCTTTTAACTCTTCTATATAATCTATATTATTATAAGGAATATGTTCTAAAGGTGCTCCAGTAACAATAATTCCATCATAATAAGAATCTTTTATTTCTTTAAATGAATGATAAAATTTTTTATAATAAAGAACTTTTTCTAAATCAGCATTCTTTGAATCCAAATAGATAAAATGCAGTTCTATTTGAACGACTGGATTATCAAGTGCTATCATAAGTTGTCTTTCTGTATCTTCAAGTGTTGGCATAATATTAAGAATACCAATCTTAACACTTGGCCTACTAGGATCAATTTCATTTATAAAATCAATATCATTTTTTAGTTTTTCTTTTAATTCTAAAGGCTTATCTAAATAAAGAGCCATAAAACTCACCTCATAATAATATTATACCAAATTTTATTCATTTTCGCTAAAAATATATGTCAATGAATGTCAATTGGATTACTAGACAACTTTAAAATCAAATCATAATTATCATCAATAGCCATTTTATTTCTCTTAATCATTCCACATTTTCTACATTTATAAATTATTTTTAAAGTATCTTTCTTTCCTTTTTCTATTCCTATAGCATCCAAAACACCAAGACAAAGACAAGCTCTATCCCCAGGATTTACATCAACATGTTTACTTGATAAACAGTAAGGACAATGGTCTCTAGCTGTATACTCTAAAGTATCCACTTTTTTACCACAAACATTACACAAAAATTCTTCATCAATCATTTTAAATTTTTTATTATCCATTAGTTTTTTTCCATTCCTTT
>CANSWQ010000039.1 GCA_947650775.1 uncultured Mycoplasmatota bacterium | reverse complement strand
AACTACCTTATTACATTAATTTGTCAATATTATTTTTTATGCGATTGCCATAAAGAGTAAAAGCTCTTCTTTTTAAAAGCTTTGATATATGATATAATAAAATTATCCTAAAAAAGAAAGGAAGAATAAAATGAAAGATAATAAAATATATGGAAAAATAGCTATTAGTAATAGACATGTTCATTTAACTAAAGAAATATATGAAAAGTTATTTGATGAACCATTATCAATGAAAAAGCCAATTAGTCAAATAGGGGAATTTGCAAGCAATCAAACATTAACTATAAAAGGAACAAAAGGAATAATTGAAAGAGTTCGAGTAATGGGGCCACACAGAGACTATAATCAAGTAGAAGTATCAAAAAGTGATGCTTACATATTAGGAATAGAACCACCTGTCAGAGAAAGTGGTGATTTAGAAGATAGTGAGACTATAACATTAATCACTCCTAAAAATGAAATTACTTTAGAAAATGTTTGTATTCTCGCTGAAAGACATGTTCATATGAATGATAAAATGGCTGAAGAATTAGGTTTAAAAAATGATGATTTAGTAAAACTAATAATCAACAATGACAAAGGTGGAGAGATGGAAGCTTTTGTCAAAATAAAATCTAATGGTTTCTTTGAAATCCACATAGATAGAGATGATGCCAATGCTTTTTTACTTGGTAATGGTGATGAAGTAGAAATAAAAAAAATCTAGTATATTTAATGAGAAAAATTTGTATTAAAGTAAAATTTATTGTATAATATTATTAGGGAATATTAGTTTGTTGAGTGTCTACCAAATCTCTTACAGAGATGGTGTTTGATAAATGAAAACTAAGACTTTTGTAATAAAAGCTCTAAAGCTCATTACTATCATTTTATTTCTTCTTATCATTATGATAGTTGTAATAAAAAAATGACACTTAATCTTAATATAAAAGATTAAATGTCAACACCATTTATTGGGTAGACATTCAACACAGAAAACTGAATGTTCCCATTTTTATTGTATGAAGTTTCCTTCATCTATATACATTATAACATAAAACAAAAAAAATTCAAGATAGATTGGGTGGTGATTAATATGAAATGGAAAATTGGAAGTGTTGAAATAGAAAATCAATTAGTTTTAGCGCCTATGGCTGGAATATCAAATACTTCATATCGTAAAATAATTAAAAAAATGGGCGCAGGATTAATATATGCAGAAATGGTAAGTACAAATGCCATCACATATGGTAATGAAAAAACATATAGTTTACTTAAAATGGACGAAAGTGAAAGACCAATAGTTCAACAAGTTTTTGGTAGTGATATCAAAACTTTTGTAACTGCCGCCAAGCTTATTGAAAATACTATGCATCCTGATATAATAGATATAAATATGGGTTGTCCAGTTCCGAAAGTAGCAGTAAGAGCTCAAGCGGGTAGTGCATTATTAAAAAATCCTAAAAAAATTGGTGAAATAGTAAAGGCAGTAGTTGAGAGTGTATCTGTTCCCATCACCGTAAAAATAAGAAGTGGATGGGACGAAAAAAGTATCAATGCTGTAGAAGTAGCTAAGATTTGTGAGGCAAATGGAGCGAGTGCTATTGCTATTCATGCCAGGACTAGAAGTGAAGGTTATAGTGGCAAAGCTAACTGGGATATAATAAAAGAAGTAAAAGAAAATGTTAATATACCTGTTATAGGCAATGGTGATATTACAAGCCCTAAGTTAGCGAAGAAAATGCTTGATGAAACAGGTTGTGATGCTGTAATGATAGGACGAGGAGCTCTAGGTAATCCTTGGATATTTAAAAGATGTTTAGAATATTTAAAAAGTGGTAAAATAATTACAGAACCAAGTAACATTGAAAAAATAGAAATGATAAGAGAGCATTATAATTTATTAAAAGAAGACAAGAATGAACATATTGCATTGCTTGAAATAAGAACCCATGCTTTATATTATTTAAAAGGCATGCCTGAGTCTAAAATATATAAAGAGCGTATATGTAAAACTAAAAATAAAGAAGAACTATTTAATATTTTAAAAGAATATGAAGAGTATTTACGTACCAAATAAAAAAGAAAAGACTTTACTTTTCTTCTAATAAGATATTAGCTACTTTATTAACAGGACCAGCTCCAATTGTAATAACTAAATCATTTTCTTTAATATTATTTTTTAAATAAAGAGCAATATCTTGAAAATTAGGAATGTGTAAAACATTCTTATTTTTTTTACTAATTAAATTTACTAAATCACTTTCTTTAACATTCCAAATATTTTCTTCTCGAGCAGGATAAATATCACTTATAATAATATTATCAAATTTAGATAAAACATCAGCAAAATCTTCTAAGTGTTCAACAGTTCTACTATAAGTATGAGATTGAAAAACAGCCCAAGTTTCATTATGTTTAATTCTTTTAGCAGAGTTATAAGTAGACCATATTTCAGTTGGATGATGCGCAAAGTCATCAAATATATGAGCTCCATTATAAGTCCCTAAATATTCAAAACGTCTTCCAACCCCAGTAAAATCTTTTAAAGCATTTTTTATAATATCAGAATTTATATTATAATTAAGACACATAGCAATAGTAGCAAGAGCATTTAAAACATTATGTTTTCCAAAAACTTTAAGATTAAAAGTATTTAAATATTCATTATTAACATAGCAATCAAAAGAAGGATAACCAAAATCAGATAAAGTTATATTTCTAGCTTGAACCATAGCATTTTTATTTTCAATACCATAAGTAGTAATATTCTTTTTTAAATTTAATAATCCTTCTGTATTTTTATCATCAATATTAACTACTAAATATCCAGTATCTGGAAGAAGTTCTGCATATTTTTTAAAAGATTTTTTAACATTATCAAGTGTACCAAAATAATCCAAATGATCATCATCAATATTTAAAATAACTTCACTAGTAGGATGAAAATGTAAAAAAGAATCTACATATTCACAAGCTTCCAAAATAAAATATTTTTTACCACCAATATAAAAATTACCATTAATTTTTTTCAATGAAGCTCCAATTTGAATAGTTGGATTAAGATTAGCTTCTAAGAACACACTAGCAATCATACTAGTTGTTGTACTTTTACCATGTGTTCCACTTATACAGATTAAATTATCATAATCTTTAGTATATTCACCTAAAAATACTGCTCGTTCTACACATTCAATATTATGTTCTCTAGCAAAAGAAAGTTCTGGGTCATCATCTGCTATAGCCGCTGTATAAATAACTAAATCAATATTATTGAGCAAATCTAAATTATGGCCAATAGTTATGTCTATCCCGAGTGATTTCAAATAATTAGTATGATTTGATTCTTGCATATCACTACCTGTAATATGTTTACCATCATGATGAAGTTGAGCGGCAATCGCATACATACTAGCACCACCAATACCTAACATATGAATATTTTTATAATCTATAATATTATTTTTCATAAAATACACCTCTAAGCTTTACTATATTATATACTTAATAATCTCTAATAAGCAATAAAAATTAAATATTTTAACTAGTTTTTTACTATAAAGAATGATATAATTACTATGACTAATTTTAAGTATGTTTAAAATTACCTAGATGTTGGAGGAATTTATGAAAAGATTAATCTATATAATCATAACAACTTTTTTATGTATTATTCCTATTAAAGCCGAAGCAAAAGAAGAATTAATGTCTTGTGAATACAAATGGACATATATAAATAGTGCTAAAACAGATTATATAAGTTATAAAGTTACATACTATGATGATAATACAGTTAAACATGAATATGTTCCAACAGATAGTCTTAATTATAAACAAGGTAGTAATACACATAATGATGTAGGAATTTTTAATGCTAATAAAAGAACTGGTGAGATGCGCTATTTAAAAGATAATTTTACTGCTGCTGAAATGCAAAAATACTATAATAAAAAAACTTGTCCATATATTATTTATACAAACGCTAATACTAGTTTAGCTAATCGTCAAATAACTCCAAGTGAAACAGCCAATACTAGCAGTTATTCTAAAGAAGATTATCGTGATGCTGTTGCCAGTTATTATAGTTCTTCTCACTTTAAAAAAGAAGAAACTACAACTCCTGAAACACCAGGTACTTCAGGAAGTGCTATTTGTGTTTATGATTCACCAAAAAATTATGCTAACAAGTTTAGCATTACATGCCAAGGAACAAATAATTGTAAAATAGATACCAATTTAGACTTAACAATAGCTTCTGATGCTCCATCATTAACTATAGGTGATACTTGTCCTGAAAAGATATATATAACTATTCTAAACAACAAAACAATAACAAGTATTAATACAACAAGTGGCTCAGCATTAAATTTAAACAAAGATAAATCTACAGAAGGTAATAATAGTTCTGGAGAAGATGAGCCTAATGAACCATCAAATTCTGAACCTTATGAAACAGATAGCAGATATATAGAAGCAAAAAAAGATGCAGAAAAATATTGCGACCCAACTAATTTTGCTTATCAAGATGATGAAAAATGTGAAGAAGCAAAAAAGAAAATGAATGAAGTAAAAGCGCTTTATGAAAACACAGGTGGAGATTTTGATGCAGAAAATTTTTGTACAGGACCAGTCCAAGGAGTTTTTACGACTTTAGGTTGGGTATTTTTTATTATTAAAATTTTAATTCCTATTTTATTAATAGTTTTTGGTAGTATAGATGTTGGAAAAGCAGTCGTAGCAAGTAAAGATGATGAAATAAAAAAATCAATAAAAACATTAGCTTTAAGAGCTATCGCAGGGGGGATAATTTTCTTTGTACCAACAATTATAAATTTCGGAATAAAACTAATTGATGATAGTGAGGTATACAATGGAACTTTCTTAGATTGTACTAAATGTATGTTAGATCCAATAAATAATGTTTGTAGTGGTTTAAGGAGTGAAGAAAAATGAAAAAGAATATTATTACTTTTATTATCATACTTTTAACTTTTATACCAATAAATGTTTATGCAGAAGAATACAAATTAGATATTAATGGCAATTATAGTGTAAAAGAAGCATTTTGCACTTATGAATATAATATATCAGGTTTTGATTACAAATTTAAGATTGAACTAAAAGAAGAAAAAATAAATAATGTTGATTCAAACATGGGAAAATATAAAGAGACTGTTTATTTAAATACTCTTAAATATAGTGATTTTTTTGAAAACAAACAATTTACTTGTCCTAAAACAGTTGATGTAAATTATTTAGCAATGCCATCTCAAGGCCTAAGACAAGGATATCACCTAGAAGTTGCTTGTGATGAAGAGACTTTAGGAAGACAATGTAACCGCGCTAATTTAATAGTAACTGAAACAGGGATAAGATATAATCCTAAAGGAGAAAATGATGGGGACACAATTCCAAAAACTGAGCAATTAGCATGCGCATATCAAAAAATAACAACGAATTCTATTAGTGCTCAACTAGCTGCTCCTACTCATCTTGATTACAAGAAATATACTGATAATACACATACTATTATGGATAGAGATAATTATGAATATGATATTTCAGATGGAAGTTTAACTACTTGCCCAAGTGAATTATATATAACTTTAGAATTTCAAAATAAAAAGATTGATGAAATAAATATTGTTGATTCATGTAACGACTCAACAAACACCAAATGTGTCGTTTATCGTCGAGTTGACTTGACTAATAATCCGGACTCAACATTAGGTGCAGATGGAAATAGTGGACAACAAGTTGATAAAGTTGACCCAGATACTATACCAAAAATAGATATGGATTTACCAATAGATTTTGATACAACTCAAGGTTGTGAAAGTTACTTGGGGAACCCTAAAGATAACGTTAATAAGCCGCCAGCTTATTATTTACAATTTTCGTTTAATTTAATGAAATATATTGCTATTATATTATTGTTTGTATTAACAGTTATGGAATATGCTAAAGCAGTAGCATCAAGCAATCAAGACGCCATCAAAAAAGCAACTATGAATACTGTCAAAAGGATAATTTTAGCAGCAGTTATATTTATGTTACCGATGTTAATAGAGTTTTTATTTAAGGTTTTAGGAATATATAGTTCAACAACATGTGGAATAAAATAGAAGGGAGCAGATACTAATGTTTTTAGGAGTATGGTGGAACCCATTTACATGGGGACAAGATATTTTAGATGGAATAGTATCATTCTTTTATGGAATTTTATTATCTTTAGACTGTATTATTTATTCTTTTGTTAGTTATGTTTATCAGATATTTTTAGTTTTAGCTCAAGGCGGAAAAATAATAGATGATAAGTTTGTTGGAGATTTAGTAAATAGAATATATATTATAATAGGCGTAGTAATGCTTTTCTTAATAGCTTATTCACTTTTAAAATCCATGGTTAATCCAGATGAAGCAATAAAAGGAAAACAATCGCCAGTTAACATTATTAAGGATGTTATAATATCAGTAGCATTAATCGCTTTGCTACCAACAATATTTGAATTTGCTTTTGAGTTTCAAAACTCATTATTAATTAATAATACCATTGGAAAAATAATAGTAGGTGCCGCAGGTAGTGGGACATCCGACCCCGCCGATACTATCAGGGCTGGCGGCTATATCATGGCCGAAGGCGTCTTTAAAGCTTTTTTGCATGCTAATCCAGATTATTGTGATACCAAAGCAGAAGAAAGTAATGGCGTTTCTGAATCAGGAAAGCCTTGTAAAGTAATAACAGTAGACAATAAAGGCACAACTTTTGGGGATTTATGGAACGAAGCAAGAGATGCCACAACGTTTTGGGCCCTAGCAAGAGTAGGACCTAAAATTGTAAGTGGAGAAGTAAATTATTATTTCTTTATCGCTCCAGCCGCAGGACTGTTTGTATTATTTGTTTTATTGCAATATTGTTTAGATATGGCACTTAGATTAGTTAAACTAGCTGTTTATGAAGTTATAGCGCCTATTCCTATTTTTGCGCGAATTATGCCAAATGAACAATCAAAAAAAGTATTTAGTAACTGGTTAAAAGCTACAATTTCAACATTCACAGAAGTATTTATTAGAATAGCAATTTTATATTTTGCTGTATTTTTAATAAGTACAGTTACATCAAGTCTTGATGATATTTTTGGTACAGTATTTAGTGGTACTGCCAGAATTGATATATTATTAATAGCGCAAGCACTAATAATTATAGGAATTATTATGTTTGTAAAACAAGCACCAGAAATTATCAAAGAAATTACAGGTTTAGATGCTGGAAAATATGGTAAGTCACTAATGAAAGGTATAGGAATGATGACTGCAACACTTGGTGGTGGAGCAACAGCGATGATTAGAACAGCAGCTAATGATAAAGATAATCATGGCTTTAAAAAAGGATTCAATG
>CANSWQ010000038.1 GCA_947650775.1 uncultured Mycoplasmatota bacterium | reverse complement strand
AAATGAATAAATTAACTAAATATAATAAAAAAAGAAATTTTAATAAAACAAGTGAGCCCAAAGGGATAGAAAAGAAAAGTCATAAAAAGTTAATATTCTGTGTTCAGCATCACATAGCTCGAAAAGACCACTATGATTTTAGATTAGAATTAAATGGAGTATTACTTAGTTGGGCAGTACCAAAAGGCCCAAGTTATAATCCTAAAGAAAAAAGATTAGCAGTCCATACTGAAGACCATCCCTATGACTATCGGAACTTTGAAGGTGTAATACCAAAAGGTGAATATGGAGGCGGAGTTGTCCAACTATGGGATAAAGGTGAATGGCTACCTACTGAAAACCCACAAGATACTTATAAAAAAGGTTATTTAAAATTTATATTAAAAGGAAGTAGATTAAAAGGAGCCTGGACTTTAGTTCATTTTAAAGAGAATAATTGGTTATTAATAAAAGAAAAAGATAATATCAAAGGATTTAAAGATATTAATAGATATAAGACAAGTATAAAAACAGAAAGAACTATAGAAGAAATTGAAAAAAACATAAAAATAAAGAAAAAAGTTAAAAAGGAAGAAATAAATATAACTCATCCTGAAAAAATAATCTACAAGAATCCTAAGATAACGAAAGGTGAAGTAATAAAATATTATGAATTAGTAGCAAGTAGAATGTTGCCATTTATTAAAAATAGAATATTAAGTACTAAAAGATGTCCTGAAGGTATAGACGGTAATATATTTTTTAAAAAACATCTAGAACCCAATAGAGATGGTATAAAAATGCTTAAATTACCAAGTGCTAAAAACAAAAAAGATGACTATTATTATATTATAAATGAAAAAGGTTTATTAAATGAAGCTAATATGAATAGTATTGAATTTCATGTATGGGGAAGTAATGTTAAAAAAATAGATAGTCCTGATATAATGGTATTTGATTTAGACCCTGATGAATTATTAAATATAGATAAAGTTAGAGAAGGTGTCAAAGATTTAAAAAAAATATTAGATGAATTAAAATTAAAATCATATTTAAAAACGAGTGGTGGCAAAGGATATCACGTTATAGTGCCTATAAAAAATAAAATAAATTGGGAAGAATTTAGAGGTATTGCAAAAAATATAGCTAAGCTTATGGAAAATAAATGGCCAGATAAATATACAAGTAATATGCGAATGGAAAAAAGAAAAGGTAAAATATTTATAGATTGGGTTCGTAATACCAAAGGAGCTACAAGTATCGCTCCTTATTCTTTAAGAGCAAGAAAAAATGCACCTATATCTATGCCTATAAAATGGAGTGAATTAGATAAAATAAAGCCTAATGAAATAACTATTAAAGAAGTAGTTAAAAGATTAAAAAGAAAAGATCCATGGGAGGATTTCTTTACATAATAATATTTATTTAATTGATAATATAATAAAAATCTTTTATAATTAAATAAAGGGTAGTGATACTATGAAAAAAATAGGAATAGTTTTACTTAAAATTCTATTAGGATTAATGGAAACAATATTAATTCTTGTAATAGTAATAAATATTTTATTAATATTATCTGATAAAGTATTAAAAAAGCCCTACCCATCCATAATGGATTATACATATCTAACTATTGAGAAGAGTGATAAATATTTAGGGTTAAATAAAGGGGATTTACTTATTCTTGATATCAGAAAAGCTTTTAAGAGTAGTGACATAGTATATTATAGAGATTACGACGAATATAAACTTGGAAAAATAGAAGAAATAATTGTAGAAAATGTAAAGGTTAAAAATGACGAATTAGAAGAAACCACTACTAAAGGTTTAGTAGAAGGAACCTTAATTATAAAAATTTCAAAGCTAGGAACTTATGTAAGTATGATATTTCAACCCATAGCCTTAGCCATATCAATAGTTATATTAACGATAGTAACTATCATTCAAAACTTTATTAATAAAAAGACAAAGCAAGGAAAAGAAGAAAAGCCTGATTTTAAAAAAATGAAACATTATAACTAAGTGATAATTTAGTTGTACATTTTACTAGTTTTATGTTATAATCTTACTTGTAAAAAAGGAATGATTATAAATGTTAGAAACAATTTTATTAATAGTATCAATATTAATTATCGCTGTAGTATTATTACAAGGTAGTAAAGCCAGTGATGGAAGCCAAATATTAAGTGGTGGCAATGATGCATTATTTCAAAATATGAAAGAAAGAGGATTTGAACTTTTCATAAGTAGATTTACTTTAGTATTAGGTTTTATATTCTTTATTATTTCATTGATATTATTCTTAAAATAAGCGAGTAATCGCTTTTTTAATAACTTTTTAGTAGGAGTATTTTATGAATTTTTATGACTTTTTAACTCAAGTAATAGGACAAGATTCCATTATAAAGGGCCGAGGATTTCCTCCGTATTTATTAAATCATTTAGATAGTTATGAAGAACCAAAGCAATTTGTACACACATTTGATGTAGAATCGGTATCAAGAGATACTTTTTATGATATAGAAATTAAAAATAATGGTGAGAAGTTTTTTGATGCCACTTGTTCATGTCCTCAGTTTAAAAAAGCACATACATGTAAACATATCGCAGCTTGTTTAATGTACTATCGATACGAAATGATAAGTTACAAAAAGATTGATGTTTTAAAAGCATCCAAAGAAATATTAGATATGTTTTATGAACCAAATAAATCTTTAAAAATCAAAGAAAAATTAAATCTTGAAGTTGGATTAGAGCTTTATGAAAATGAATTAAAATATAAATTATATATTGGGACCACTAAGTTGTACACTATAAATAATTATAGTAAATTAAATAATTTTTTAGAATGTTATTTTAACGGTGGAGAATACAAATTCGGAGCAAAATTAATATACAATCCTGATGATTATTATTTTAGTGATGAAGATAAAGATATAATTGATTATTTATCAAGTATCGAAAGACGCCATTATAGTAATTTAGAACTAAGTGAAAGAGATTTAAAATATTTATTTGAAAAAGTAAGTGTTAATAAATTAAAAATCAATGGTAATAATATCAAGGCAATAAAACATGAAATGCCTACAAATTTTTCGCTAGAAAAAAATCAAAAAGGTTATGAATTAGCAATAAGTAATCTCGACAAGTATCGTTTTTTAACCTCTTCATTAAAAAATGTTTTATATGAAAATACATTATATATTATCCCCGAAGATGAAAGAAAAATAATAATAGCTTTCGCTAATCACGAATTAGCATCAATTATATTTACCAAAAAAGATATAGAAAGATTCAGTAAAGGATTATTAGGAAAAATTAAAAACAAAATTGATGTATCAAAAGATATCACTGACATCAAAATTAATCTTAAACCGGAAGGAAAAATATATTTAGATATTGGAGCATCTCTTACTTGTAAAATAAAATTAAAATACGGTTCTGACAAAATAGATTTTTTTGAAGATAGTAAAGAAATTATTAGAGATAATGAATATGAAAGTAAATTAATTCAAGATATAGTCAATAATGGTTTTAAATTAGAAAATAAAAATATTAAAATGGATGATATTGACACTATTGGATATTTTTTAGAAGAAGGAATAAATTCATTAAGAACAAAATACGAAATATACACATCTAAAAAAATAGATAATATAAATCTTATAAAGAAAAGCCGTATTACTAAAGACTTTAGTATAGGCACAAATGGAATAATGTCTTTTAACTTTGCTATTGATAATATAGATGAAGAAGAATTAAAAAATATATTTAACTCCCTAGAAAATAAAAAAACATATCATAAATTAAAAAATGGTAACATTATTAATTTAGAAAGTGACAATGAACTTCAAGAATTAAACTCATTATTTAGCGATTTAGACATTAATAAAAATAATATAACAACAAATATTGAAATTCCTAAATATCGTGCTTTATATATAGATTCTTTAAGAAATAATAAATATCAAGATATTACGACTAATAATTCATTTGATGCTTTTATTAAAAATTTTAAAGAATATCAAAATATAAAGATAAACTTATCCAAAGAAGATAATAAAATATTAAGAGGTTATCAAAAAATAGGAGTTAGATGGATGTTTGCATTATACAAATGCGACTTAGGAGGAATTCTAGCAGATGAGATGGGTCTTGGTAAAAGTATTCAAACAATATGTTTTATTAAAGAAGTATTAAAGGAAAAGAAAGATGCTAAAATACTTATAGTTTGTCCAACTTCTTTAGTATATAACTGGGAAAAAGAGTTTGATAAATTTGGTAATGATTTAAAATATACAACTATAAGCGAATCTAAAACTAAAAGAGCATCGCTGATATCTAATAGTGATTATAATATATATATTACCTCTTACGGACTCTTACGAAATGATATAGCAGAATACAAAAAGCAAGAATATGAAGTTTGTATTATAGATGAGGCTCAATTTATCAAAAATTATCAAGCAAAGATGACTATAGCATTAAAAGAGATTAACTCACATACCAAATTAGCATTAACAGGAACTCCGCTTGAAAACTCTATAACAGAATTATGGAGTATCTTTGATTTTCTAATGCCAGGATATTTAAATAGTGTAAAAAAATTTCATGAAAAGTATCATATTAGTGATGTTACTAAGGAAGATTTAGAAAAACTTGAAAGTTTAAATTATCAAATAAAACCATTTATTTTAAGAAGAAAAAAGAATGAAGTATCAAAAGACCTCCCTGAAAAAATTGAAAACACTATATATTTAGATTTACCAGAAAGTCAAAAAAAGCTATACTTAAGTGTTTTAAAAGAAACAGAACGAGAAATAAACGAAGAGATTGAATCAGTAGGATACAAAGCAGCTCAATTTAAAATATTAACTCTTTTAACTAAGTTACGAGAGATATGTATTAATCCTTATGTGTTATATGAAAACTATGATGGAGAAGCAATAAAGATAGAAAAAATAATAGAAATGATAAAAGATTACGCTAAAGAAGAACATAAAATATTAATTTTTTCATCATTTAAAAGAGTTTTAGATTTATTAAAAGAGAGATTAAATAAAGAACATATTAGTTTTTATTCAATTGATGGTTCCATTAAAGGAAAAGAGAGATTACCACTTGTAGATAAATTTAATGACGATGATACTACTTGTTTTTTAATAACTTTAAAATCAGGTGGAACAGGACTTAATCTTACAAGCGCTGATATAGTTATTCACTTAGATATATGGTGGAATCCTCAAGCTGAGAATCAAGCAACAGATAGAGCACATCGTATTGGCCAAACAAAAAATGTTATTGTAAACAAATTAATAACTAAAGGAACAATTGAAGAAAGAATTTTAGATTTACAAAATAAAAAGAAAATACTAAGTGATAATTTAATTGAAGGTCATAGTAATGGCGAAGTGCTTACAAGTTTAACAGAAAATGAAGTAAGAGAACTACTATCATATAGTAATGATTAGTAGTTTTTTCTTTTATTTAAGAGTAATTTATAATATAATATAAATAGAAAAGGTGATATTATGAAGCTTTATAATACAGAAACAAGAAAAATAGAAGAATTTATTCCTTGGCATGAAAATAAAGTAGGCATGTATACATGTGGACCAACAGTTTATAGTTATGCTCACATTGGCAATTTAAGAACTTATATAATGGAAGATGTTTTAGAAAAAACTCTTAGGTTATTAGGCTATGATGTAAAAAGAGTTATGAACATAACTGATGTCGGTCATTTAAGTAGTGATGCTGATACTGGTGAAGATAAAATGGTTAAAAGTGCTAAAAAAGAAAATAAGTCAGTATTAGATATTGCAAGATTTTATACCGAAGCATTTTTTAAAGATACAGATAAATTAAACATTAAAAAGCCAGATATTGTAAGTCCTGCAACAGAAAATATTGAAGAATATATTAAAATAATCAGTAAATTATTAAATGATGGTTATGCTTATAGTGCTGGAGGTAATATTTATTTTGATACTTCTAAATTAGACAATTATTATCGTTTAACTAATCATGTTGGTGAAGAATTAATATCAGGAGTAAGAGACACTGTTGAAGAAGACGAAAACAAAAAAAATAAAACAGACTTTGTTTTATGGTTTACCAAATCAAAGTTTGATGACCAAGAATTAAAGTGGGAAAGTCCTTTTGGCAAAGGCTATCCTGGATGGCATATTGAATGTACTGGTATATCGCTAAAAAATATAGGCGAATATTTAGACATTCATTGTGGTGGAGTAGATAATATATTCCCTCATCATACTAATGAAATAGCTCAAAGTGAAGCATTTATTGGTCATAAGTGGTGTAAATATTGGGTTCATGGTGAACACTTAAATGATAGTACTGGTAAAATGAGTAAATCTAAAGGTAAAGTTTTAACAGTAAGTGCCATAGAGGAAGAAGGGTATAATCCCTTAAGTTATCGTTTTATGGTTTTACAAAGTCATTATCGAAAACAACTAGCATTTAGTTATGAAAACTTAAGTGGCGCTGAAAATGCTTATAAAAAATTAAAACGCCAAGTATTAAATTTAAAAGATAATGAAGAAATAAATAATGATATAAAAGAAGAATATTTAAATAAATTTAAAGAATGTTTAAGTGATGATTTAAATACCGCGAATTGCTTAACATTAATATATGAAGTATTAAAAAGTGATGCAACAGACACTACTAAAAAAGAAATAATAAGTGAATTTGATAAAGTTTTATCACTAGATTTAACAAAAGAAGAAAAAAAAGCTATAGATGAAAGTTATATTAAAGAAATGATTGTAAAGAGAAATGAAGCTAAAAAAAATAAAGATTTCACTCTAGCAGATTCTATCCGTAGTGATTTAGAAAAAGAAGGAATAATATTAAAAGACACCCGCGAAGGCACTACTTATGAGGTAAAATAATGGGAGTATTTATTGAAATAGTATTTCTAATTATATTAGTAATAATTGTCCTAATAAATTTAGCTTTATTAAAATTAAGAAAAGAATTAAAAAAACAAGAAAATGAATCTAAATTATCAGGAATGGAAATAGCAAGAATTCTATCAAGTAAATTTTGTGAAAATGAGCCTCACATAATAAAGAAAAAAGGATTGTTTTTAGACCATTATAATAGTAATCGAAATGTCATAAAGTTATCACCTGAAGTATTTGATGGCACAGATATGTATTCTAGTTTAGTAGCAATTAATGTAGCATTAGAAATAAAAAATGAAAAAATATCTAGAGGAAACTATTTTGCGACATTTATAGTTTTAGTTTCTTATGTTTTGATAATATTAGGAGCATTTTTAAATAATTTTAATATTATTAATTTTAGCTTAATCGTTTTTATTCTAGCATTTGTATTAGTTTTTTGTATCAATACAACATACAATAAAAAAGATGAAATATTTAAAATGCTAAAAAAAGAAAAAG
>CANSWQ010000037.1 GCA_947650775.1 uncultured Mycoplasmatota bacterium | reverse complement strand
CAAGATTAATATATAATGGACCAGTAAAAACAGGAAATACATGTACAGGAAATGGCTCTAATTCAGAATCGGTAATAGAGGACTCAACAGGCGTAGAAAAGTATTATGCAACAAGTGATGGACAATTTAATAATTCATCATATGTAGGATGGACTTACAGCTTAGGAGTTCAAAGAACAACAAGTGGAACTCCAAGTAATGCAAAGACTCAAACAGAGAAATGGTATAATGCCAACATAACAGGAGAAAATGCAAGTAAGGTAGCAGATGGTAGATTTTGTAATGATAGAAATACAGGCCAACCATATTCTGAATGGAGCGGATATGTAACAACATGGAGTGCAACAGGAACACAATTTGCCTATGCAGGAGTAGATAGATTATGGAATAAATATCAACCAATATTGTCATGCCCGAGTGGAGATGTATATACATTAAAGGTAGGGGCGATAACAGCAGATGAAGTAGAGTTTGCAGGAGGAAAGAACGAAAACAACAAATCATACTATCTGTATAATAGACAGAACTACTGGACCATGTCTCCGGCTTACTGGTATAGCGGTTATGCTCACGTGTTCTATGTGAGCGTGAATGGGCATCTCAACAACGCCGTCGACGTGGGCTGGGTTGGTGCCGGTTTGCGTCCCGTAATAAATCTACACTCTGATGTAATATTCTCATCAGGTAATGGTACTTTAAATAATCCGTACGTAGTTCAGTAGTTATTCAATATTAAGATATTAAAAAGTAACTTTCAAAGTTGCTTTTTTCCTAACTTTACTTTAAAATAATATTAAGAAATGGAGTGTTTAATATGGAAAGAAGAGATAAAACAAATTATTATTTAGATTTAGCAGAAGTAGCGCTAGAGCGTTCTACATGTCTTAGGAGAAAATGGGGCGCTGTAATTGTTAAGAATGATGAAATTATATCTAGTGGTTATAATGGAGCTCCAAGAGGACGAAAGAATTGTATTGATTTAAATTATTGTATGCGTGAAAAATTAAATATTCCTCGAGGTGAGCGATATGAAATGTGTAGAAGTGTTCATGCTGAGGCTAATGCTATTATAAGCGCTGCTAGAAAAGACACAATTGGTGCTACATTATATATGGTAGGAAAAGAAGCTACAAATGAAGAATATGTTAAAAATGCTTGTTCTTGTTCTATGTGTAAAAGAATGATTATAAATGCAGGAATTGAAAAAGTAATTGTTAGAAACACAAAAGATGAATATACGGAAATGCCAGTAATTAACTTTGTAGAAAATGATGATTCATTAGAGGGAGTAAAAGGTTATTAATCTTTTGCTTTTTATATTTAAGAATTTTTTCTAAAAAATAAAATAATGAAAAGATATTAAGAATATGTTATAATTATTGTGGTGATTATATGCAAATTAAAACAATATTTATGGGAACTCCAGATTTTGCAGTTCCAATTCTTGATGCGTTAATGCGGGATACAAAAGTAAAACTAGTAGTATCTCAACCCGACGCTTATGTTGGACGAAAGAAAATTTTAACAGCATCTCCCGTTAAACAATGTGCTTTAGCGCATAATATACCAGTTTTTACGCCAAGTAATATAAAAAAAGAATATGAAGAATTAAAAAAATATGATGTTGATTTAATTGTAACTTGTGCTTATGGTCAAATAGTGCCAAAAGAAGTACTAGAGTTACCAAAGTTAGGTTGTATTAATGTCCATGCATCTCTTCTTCCAAAATATCGTGGGGGAGCTCCAATTCATCACGCTATCATAAATGGGGAAAAAGAAACTGGCATAACTATTATGTATATGGATATAGGAATGGATACAGGGGATATTATTTCTCTAAAAAAAATTCCTATTAATAAAGAAGATACAGTTGAGAGTATGCATGATAAATTAAGTCAATTAGGAGCAAGCCTATTAGAAGAAACATTACCCAGTATAATTGATGGTACTAATAAAAGAGTTAAACAAAATAATGAGGAAGCTACCTATGCTCCAACTATTAAAAGAGAAGATGAACATTTAGATTTTAATTTAACCGCCGAAGAAGTATTTAATAAAGTAAGAGGATTAAATTCTTGGCCACTTGCCAATATTATTTTAGATAATGAAGAGATAAAAGTTATTGAAGGGTTTATTGATAATACTACAAATAAAGAACCTGGAGTAATATGTGATATCAAAAAAGATGCTATAGGAATATCTTGCAGTGATAGAGTATTTTATATAACTAAACTAAAACCATTTGGTAAGAAAGCCATGACTACTAAAGATTATTTAAATGGAATTAAAAAAGAAGAATTATTAGGAAAAAAGTTAAATAGCTATTAGGAGAATTAAAAATATGAAAGAAAAAAAGATAAAAAAAGAGAGTGCTTTAAAGAAAAAAATAAAAGAATTAAAAAAAACGAGTAGAGGTAAAGCAATATTAAGACTAATTAAATGGTGTATATTTTTCTTAGTATTATTTATATTTTTAGCTATAGCTTCTCTAACACAACCTAAAAATAATATTCATAAGCCAAATTTAAATGAACCAAAAGAACCTAGTAATGAAGTACCTAAAGAAGAAGTAGATAATTGGAATAATGAAACATTAACTATCGAAACAATTAATAGATTTCAAAATTATTTAAGTAATAAATATGATTATAAATATGAAGTTACGATTAAAACTGAGAAATATATATATTCTGGAACTAAGACTAAAATAGAAAATACTGGATATAAAGAAAGCAGTACAGGAATAATCAAATATAGTATTGATAATACGGGTACTTATATGGAAACAACGACTGATAGGGTAATAATAGATAATTTATATGAAGGCTTAGAAGAAGGTTATTTAGATCCAATATACATATTAAATATTTTAAAAGTTTTACAAATAAGTAGAGATTTAGAATGTGATTGTATCGAGCCAGTTTATAAAGCTAATGATAGTAAAAATATTTATAGTATTATTACTTCTAACAAAAATATCACAGGTATTAATATTACGGCCTTAGATTTTAGTTATAAATATAATTTAGATTTTGAAAATATAATAGAGTAGGAAATAAAAATGAAAGAAAATATATTTAATAAAACCCGAGAAGAATTAGAAAGTTATTTTGAATCTATTGGTGAAAAGAAATTTAAAGCCTTACAAGTATATGAATGGTTATATGAAAAAAGGGAGTTTAACATTGATAATTTTTCCAATATCAAAAAAGAGATAAGAGATAAATTAAAAAATGACTTTAGTACTAATATGATAATGATGGAAAAGAAACAAGAAGATGATTTAGTAAAAAAATATTTATTCAAATTAAATGATGGTGAATATATTGAAGCAGTTGTCATGCATCATGATTATGGTTCATCGATATGTGTTTCTAGTGAAGTAGGCTGTAATATGGCTTGTAAGTTTTGTGAATCTGGTCGTCAAAAAAAGGTTAGAAATTTAGAAGCTTATGAAATTGTCGAACAAATATTAGTAATTGAGCGAGATTTACAAATTCGTTTATCAAGTGTTGTTATAATGGGTATAGGTGAACCTCTTGATAATTATGAAAATATCATCAAGTTTATAAAAATTATTAATGACCCTAAAGGAATAGCTATTGGTGCTAGACATATTACTTTATCTACATGTGGTTTAGTTCCAAAAATCTATGAATTAGCCGAATTACCATTACAAATTAATTTAGCTATATCACTTCACGCCTCTAATAATGAATTAAGAAATAAGTTAATGCCTGTAAATAAAGTGTATAATCTTGACAACTTATTAGAAGCAATTAGAGATTATTTACAAAGAACAGGTAGACGAGTAACTATAGAATATGTTATGCTAGATAATGTAAATGATAGTAAAGAGAATGCTTTAGAATTAGCAAAGCTATTTAAAGGTATGAATATATATATAAATTTAATACCCTATAATGAAACTAATCATTTAGAATTTAAAAGAAGTAGTAAAAATAAAATTATGACATTTTATGATACTCTAAAAAAATCAGGCATAAATTGTACTATTAGACGTGAATTTGGTAGTAATATCGACGCTGCCTGTGGCCAATTACGCGGAAAAAATATCGAGTAATAAAATAAGTAAAATAGAGGGAAAGTGATGTAAATGAAATCATTTTATCTAACAGATACAGGAAAAGTGAGAACACACAATGAAGATTCTGTCACCATTTTAAAAAATGCCAGTGGTGAGCATTTAATGATTGTATGTGATGGCATGGGAGGGCACCGAAAAGGTGAAGTAGCAAGTTCAATGGCTATTGCCGCTTTAGGCAAAAGATTCAATAAGATTTCAAGTATTGGTTCTAAGTTAGATGCTGTTAATTGGTTAAATGATAGTATTAGTGAAATAAATAAAAATATCTTAGAATATGCCGATGCCAATCCTGACTCAACTGGTATGGGAACAACTATTGTCGTGGCACTTTTAACTCATGATTATTTAATCTTTGGTAATATTGGTGATTCCTCAGGTTTTGTAATAAAAAAAGGCAAATTACACAAAGTAACCAAAGACCATACATTAGTAAATTTATTAGTTCAAGCAGGAAATTTAACGGAAGAAGAAGCAAAATTCCATCCTAAGAAAAATGTTTTAATGAAAGCTTTAGGTGCTGCTGAGAAATGTGAATTAGACATTTTTGATGTTGATATGACTATCGATGGCATATTCTTATGTAGTGATGGCTTAACCAATATGTTAACATTTGAACAAATAGAAAAAGTATTAGATGAAGAAAGTGCTATTGAAGAAAAAGTAAGTAAATTAATTAGAAAATGTAATGCCAGAGGTGGAACAGATAATATTTCTATTGCATATTTAATTATTAACGAAGGGAGTAGCTCATAATGATAATGAAAGGGCAAAAGATTAGTGATAGATACCAAATAATAAAATCCATTGGTGAAGGTGGAATGGCCAATGTTTATTTAGCTTATGACACCATATTAGACCGTAATGTCGCTGTAAAAATATTACGAGGGGATTTATCTAACGATGAAAAATTTGTAAGACGTTTTCAAAGAGAAGCTTTATCAGCAAGTAGTCTAGCTCATCAAAACATTGTTGAAGTATATGACGTTGGTGAAGATAATGGTGAATATTATATTGTAATGGAATACATTGAAGGCAAGCACTTAAAAAATTTAATTAAAAAGCGTGGCAAATTAACATTAAGTGAAGCCGTTGATATAATGCTTCAAATAACAGATGGTATGAGTGTTGCTCACGATTCATATATAATTCATCGCGATATTAAACCGCAAAATATAATGATATTAGAAAATGGTTTAGTAAAAATCACAGATTTTGGAATAGCAATGGCGATGAATGCTACCCAACTTACGCAAACCAATTCTGTAATGGGGAGTGTTCACTATTTACCACCAGAACAAGCTAGTGGCCAAGGTTCAACTCTCCAAAGTGATATTTATTCAATGGGTATTGTAATGTATGAGTTAATAAGTGGTGAATTACCATTTAGAGGTGATAATGCTGTTGAAATAGCATTAAAACATTTAAAAGAACCTATCCCTGATATAAGAGAAGTTGTTCCTAATGTCCCAACAAGTATTGTTAATGTTATAAAAAAAGCAACAGCTAAGAATCCTAAAAACAGATATAGTGATGCTAGGGCTATGCATGATGATTTATTAACATGTTTAGATGAATCAAGAAGTATGGAGCCAATAATTAACTTCAAGCATTCCGAAAATGATGCTGATGATACTAAAATAATGAAAATAGTTAAAACTAAAAAAGATGAAGAAAAAGTTCTAGAAAAAGAAAATAAAAAAGTAAACAAAGATGAAGAAGTAATCGTAAAAGAGATTAGGGGTGAAGATTTGAAAAAACAAAACAAACTATTAATTATACTAGCTTTTGTCTTTACAGGTTTAATAGTAGGTATAACCTCAGTAATTGTTTTAATACCTATTATAACTAATGGCAAGCAAGCGACCATTCCAGATGTTTCTGGATTAAGTGTAAGTGATGCGATAAAAAAACTTCAAGATGAAGGATTTACAGTATCCGACAAACAAGAGGAAATATCTTCTACGGAAATTGAAGAAGGCAAAGTAGTAAGAACCAATCCTCCAGCTAATATTAAAAGAAAAAATGGTACTGAAGTAACGATATATATATCTTTAGGTGACACCAAGATTGCTATTGAAGATTATACTGGTAAAAGTTATTTAGAGATTAAAGGTAAACTTGAAGCCTTAAAACTAAGTGTTATCATTGAGAAAAAAAATGTTGAAGAAGGCGAAGAAGACAAATATGAAGATGGTAAAATAATTGACCAATCTATCAAAGCTGGTGAGAAATTATCTGAAGGTGACACAATAACTTTATATATTCCAAACATTATAAGTAAATATCCTAATTTCACAGATGGCACATATACAATCACAGATGTTCAAGACTTCGCTGATTTATATGATTTAGAAGTAACTATTGATTATATTGAAACATCTGACTATGAACCAGGTGAGATATACTATCAATCAAAACCTGAAGGATATCAAATAGTTGCAGGTCAAACATTTAGAATAAGAGTAGCGCAAGCTCCAACCGTTGAAGAACCAGATGAAGATGAGTGTAATCGTGATGAAGAAGGAAATTGTATTGACTAATACGGAGGAAGTATGTTAAAAGGTCGAATTATCAAAAATATTAGTAATAGTTATGTCATCAAAACAAAAGATAAAGATTATACATGTACACCAAGGGGTAAGTTCCGTGATATGGGGCTTACTCCTCTTGTTGGTGACATAGTAGAAATTGATGAAGAGAACAATTACATATTAAAAATAGATGAAAGAAAAAATGAGCTTGATAGACCAAGAATTAGCAATATCGATTATGCTCTTATAGTTACAAGTATGAAAAAACCTGATATATCTCTTAATTTATTAGATAAAGAAATAAGTAGTATTATTTTATCTGGGATAACACCAATTATATGTTTTACTAAAATAGATTTAATTAATACAGAAGAAAAAAAAGACTTAGACCAATTAATTAAATATTATAAAAGTATTGGAATCGAAATATTTACCAATGACTTTTTAGAACCTTTAAAAGAATACTTAAAAGGTCATTACATTGTATTAACTGGTCAAACAGGTGCCGGCAAATCCAGTTTAATTAACCGTTTAGATGCTACCAAACATATTGAAGTAGGAGAAATAAGTCTTGCTTTAGGAAGAGGACGTCATACCACAAGACATACTGAATTTCATGAAGTAGATGGTTTTTATATCGCTGATACTCCCGGTTTTTCCAGTTTAGATTTAAATAAATATACTAAAGAAGAGATTAGAGATTCCTTTTTAGAATTTAGAAACTTTGAATGTGAATATCGGGATTGTATGCATATAAAAGAAGAAAATTGTGAAATTAAAAGCAAAGTTAATGAAGGAATAATATTAAAATCAAGATATGAAAATTATTGTA
>CANSWQ010000036.1 GCA_947650775.1 uncultured Mycoplasmatota bacterium | reverse complement strand
TATCATACTTTATATGAAGATTATTTATATTATATAACGCATGGTCATTTTGAAAAGTTAAGTCAAAAAATAGCTTTAAAAATAACTAAGTATTATACAGAAAAGAAATGTGATGCATTAATAGTACCCACTGATAAAATAAAAGATTTATTTGTAAACAAATATCATATTACTAAAAATATTAATGTTATCCCAACAGGAATCGATACAAAAAAATTTGAATTAACTCCTAAAATGGCAAAAGAAATAAAACAAATAAGAAAAAAACATCAATTAAAAGATAATGATTTTATAATTGGTTCCGTTGGTCGTATAGCTAAAGAAAAAAGTTTTGATAAATTAATAATCGCTATGAAAGATTTAATTAAACAAGATAAAAACATTAAACTATTAATTATTGGCAAAGGTCCTGCTAAAGAAGAATTAGAGAATCTAGCCCAAAGTTTAAATATTAAAGATAATATTATTTTTACAGGTCCTGTTTCCTATGATTTAATGCCCAGTTATTATAACACACTAAATTGTTTAACATCTTTTTCTAAAACAGAAACTCAAGGACTAACTATAATTGAAGCTCTAGCCTCTTCCGTACCAACAATATGCATTAAAGATAAAAGTTTTATTGATGTCATAAAAAATGAATATAATGGTTATTTATTTAATAATCAAAAAGAATTTATTAAATATATTATAGAATTAAAAGAAAATAAAAAACTTTATAATGAAATGAAAATAAATGCCAAAAATAGTATATATAATTATACAAAAGAAGCATTTGCTAACAACATTTTAAAAGTTTATAGTAAAGCTATTCAAAAAATTAACAAATAATTTACACAAGAGCAAAAACATATGATATAATTTTATTAGGTGGTTTATCATGTTAAGTAGTAAAAAAGACATCTTAGACATTTCAAGAAATGTAAGTTTTTCAAAAGTATTAAATAAAAAAGATCTTCCAGGATATATTAAGCATTATGTTTTAGACGATGAAAATGTTTTAGTCGCCTATAAAACTTCTAGAGATCATGCTATATTTACAGACAATAAAGTTGTAATTTTTGATACTATAAAAAAAATAAATAGAAAAGAAATATATACCCTTTCTTATAATAATATCATTGCTATTTCAATTACATTTGATATAATTGATGCTGAATTAGATTTATATTTAGAATGTGGACAACCTGTAAAATTAAAGTTTATTGATTTAGAAGCTGAAGATAAAATCCGTTTAAGACTATTATATACTTTTTTAAGTCGCAGAATTAGTAATGAAAAGATTCCTAAAGATTTATATATTAGACTTATAAAAGATGATGTTCGCTTTATGACTAATCCTAAAGCCTTTGAAGAAGAATAAATCTTCTTTTTTTAATTTATAAGGAAAATATTTATTTAAATTAGAAAACAAAAAACTCTAAGAATAATCTTAGAATTTTTTTATCGCATCATTTTTCCTATAAAATCAGACTCTGTTATTTCTGGATATTGTTCTAATATAGATTCAGCTTCCACTTCATCAATTCTAAAAGCACCATTTAATTGCATCATATACAATTTTTTTTCTAATTCTCTTTTTTGTTTTTCCATTACAAATAATTGATAAATAATATCTAGTTGACGTTTTTCATCAACATGTTTAAAATCTATACTTTCTTTTTCACTTTCACTTGTAAAATCATTTAAAGATGCTAAAAACTCTTCATCGTTTACACAAGTTAAATTTATATGTTGCTTCTGATAAAAATCGAGTAAAGTAGTTAGTTTTCTAACATCATTAGGTGTAATACTAAGATTTAAACGATAAACGACTTTTCCATTAATGACAACTGTATCAATAAATTTACGAATTAAATCAAGTCTTTCTGTCATATCATAGAAAAAACTGACTTCTACATTTTGTTTCTTAGCTTCATCACTAATATATTTTTGAAAACGTTCAACTTCATTAGCTGTTACACAATTTCTATTTTGTATTTGCATTAGTCTAAGAAGTAGATTAAGTAATACTTCATTAGTACAAATTTTAGCTTCCATTATTTACTCTCTTTTCTACTACCCTTTTTTTCCTTTTTATCATCTTTTATTTCAGGTTTAGGTAAAGCTTGTTTACGAGATAAATTAAGTCTACCACGATTATCATATCCTATTGCTTTAACCATAATCTTATCACCAACACTAACGATATCTTTAGGTTTTTCTACACGTTTATAATCAAGTTCTGAAACATGTACTAGTCCTTCACATCCAGGCCACAATTCTACAAAGCAACCAAAGTCTTCTACTTTAACAACTTTACCAGTATATATTGCATTTACTTCAACTTCTCTAACTACTTCTTCAATCATTTTACGAGTTTTAGCAATAATACTAGCATCAGTATGATAAATAATTACTCTTCCATCATCTTCAATATCAACTTTAACTGCATCTTTATCATTAACGGTATTAACATTACTAGCCTCTAAAATAATTTTCGTAATCATTTCTCCACCACGGCCAATAACATCTTTAATCTTATCAGGATTAATCTTGAAAGTATCAATTTTAGGAGCATATTTACTTAAAGATTTACGAGGTTCCGAAATACAAGCCTCCATCGTATCAAGTATTTCCATACGCGCTTTTTTAGCTTGCGCTAAAGCTTCTTTTAATATTTTTTCAGTAACTCCTTTAATTTTAATATCCATTTGTAGCGCACAAATACCTTTTCTCGTACCTGCTACTTTAAAATCCATATCTCCCATATGATCTTCTAAACCTTGAATATCAGTTAAAATAGTATGTTTCTTTTTATCTTCTGATTCAATTAGTCCCATTGCAATACCTGCAACTGGGCTTTTTATTGGTACACCTGCTGCCATTAAACTTAAACAACCTGCACAAATAGTTGCTTGACTAGAACTACCATTAGATTCTAAGATTTCACTAACAACACGAATAGTGTATGGGAATTCTTCTTCACTAGGTATTACTTGAGCAAGAGCTCTTTCACCTAAAGCACCATGTCCAATTTCTCTTCTTCCTGGCGCCCCATATCTACCAGTTTCGCCTACTGAGAAAGATGGGAAATTATAATGTAACATAAATCTCTTAGTATCTTCTAAACCTAAACCATCAAGTATTTGATGTTCTCCAATCGCTCCTAAAGTTGTAGTTGCAAGTGATTGTGTTTCGCCTCTTGTAAATAATGCTGAACCATGCGTACGAGGAAGTAAATCTATATCACAAGAAAGCGGTCTAATTTCATCAATTTTTCTACCATCAGGTCTAATTTTCTTATCAGTTATAAGTGCACGTACTAAATTAGCTTCTAGTTGATTAGCAAGTTTTTCTACTTGTTTAAGTTTTGCATCTACATCTTCACTATCGGCATAAACTTCTGCAAAATTTTCAACAATTCTTTGTTTAACTTCGTCAACAGCCGCTGCTTTTGCAAGTTTACCATCAACTTTTAAAGCGTCTAACATCATAGACTTACCAAATTCATTAACATCTTTTTCTATTTCTTCATCAATTACTTCTTTAGCAAGTTCTTGCTTTTCTGCACCAATTTCTTTAATAATTTGTTCTTGGAAATCACATAATTTCTTCAAGTTTTCATGACCAAACATTAAAGCTTCTAACATATCTTTTTCTGATAATTCACTAGCTCCTGCTTCAACCATACAAATAGCATCTTTAGTTCCTGCAACAGTTAAAGATAATTCACTAGCTTCAATTTGTTCTGCTGTTGGATTAATAATTAATTCTTTACCAATTTTCCCAACTACTACTCCTGAAACTGGTCCATCAAAAGGAATTTTAGAAATTCCAAGACATAAACTTGTTCCAAATAAAGCGGCCATCACTGGTGAGTTATCTGGATCAACTGACAAGACAGTGTTAACAACTTGTATTTCTTGACGCAAAGCTTCGTCAAACATTGGACGTATTGGTCTATCAATTAAACGAGCGGCCAAAGTAGCTTCATCACTAGGACGTCCCTCTCTTTTTATAAATCCACCCGGAATTTTACCTACAGAATATAATTTTTCTTGATACAAAACTTGTAATGGAAAAAAATCTTGTCCTAAAACTTCTTTACCCATAACACAAACAGATAAAACTACTGTATCACCATAACGAACTAAAACAGCACCATCAGTTTGTTTTGCCATTTCCCCTGTTTCAACTATTAAATCTCTTCCTAAGAAATCTAGTTTAAATACTTTCTTCATAAATCCTCCATAATTTTTCTATAAAAAAAGACACTAAAAATGTTAGTGCCCTTATTTTCTTAAGTTTAATTTGCTAATTACATTACGATAACTAACAACATCATTTTCTTTTAAGTAAGCAAGTAATTTTCTTCTTTTACCAACTTTCATTAAAAGTCCACGATTTGAATGATAGTCATGTTTATGTACTTTTAAATGTTCAGTTAAATCATTAATTTCATGTGTAAGAATTGCAATTTGTACTTCAGTAGAACCACAATCTTTATCATTCTTACCAAATTCTTTAACTAGCTTAGCCTTAGTTTCTTTTGAAACTGCCATAATATTGCCTCCTTTTATCTATAATCGGTTTAATCCAAGTAATAATTTAAGGAGTAAATTAAAACTGAGAAAAAACTTACATAATCATTATATGATATAAAACCATAAAAAGCAAGAAAAAGTTAACTTTTCTTACCACTATTTTGGGTTCTTAATCGCGCTACACTATTATTTAAATTATCTAGACATTCTTGAGACTGAGCAATATGTTTTTGTAACTCTTCCATTTGTATATGTTGTTCCTCAATAAACATAGGAAGTATTCTTCTTAAAAAATCTGTTGTAAATTCTTCATCATAAAATATTTTTTGTAATAAATCAACCGAAAAAAAAGTTACATATAATTGATTAATTTGTTCAAAAGGTCTAACACAAGTAATTTTTCCATTTGTATATTGAAAATCATCTAAGTCAAGTAAATATGGTGAAAAACCTGAATTTCTTCCAATTATTTTTTCAACACATTCGGCAAAAATATTACATTCTTCCCAAGTAGTCCACCCTCCAAAACCTATAGGTAGTTTATCTGCCCATTCTCTTTTTATATTTAATACTGAAAATACAATTACACTATCTTCCATTTTAACCTCCATAATTATATTAATACAACTAAATACTATTAACAATCACTTTTATTAAAAACTTTTCTAACTAATTTTAAAACCTCTGTTGCATCTTTACATTCTAATTCTTTGCCTAAAGCTAAATCAAAATAATTTTCTAATACTATTCCTCTAGTATCAATAATTGTACTAACTTCATCAATAATATTTTTATTTTCATCTTCAACATAAAAAGATGCTCTAGCTACTTTACAACCATATTTTTCACTATAAACAAAAGGTCCAACATAATGATAAAAAGGTGTTAAAAATTCTCCCGATTGCGAATCATATAAAGTTGAATAATCACGATAATAAAGTTGGATTACCTCATCATCAAGCGGTAAAAAATCAAAAGCTCCTAAATCTACTTCATAACCACTTACACTTACATGAAAGACTATTGGCCCATAATCTCTAGTATTTCCCACAAAAATAAAATTACCATTCGGTGCAATAAATAACTTACCTACAAACTTTTCTGGAGTTAAAGGAAGCTCTATCTTATAATCTTTATCAACTACTCCAATTAACTTACTTTCTGCATCAAATTCTACTTTTACTACTCCATAACCATTATAAAACTTTACATCCTCTTTTCGAAGTAAAAATGTAAACTCTTCACAAGTTAATTCAAAAACTTTTTTATCATCCATCAAAACCACCTCATAAATTAAAAATATTATACAACAAATATTTTAAAAATAAAACAAAAACTAGTTATTAAAAAATAACTATGTTATAATCTACTAAAGGTGAAGTATATGAAACGAAATATAAAAGATATAATTATATATTTAATTAAAAGTATTTTAGCAGGAATAATGATAGCAATTGGAGGAACTATATTTTTATCATTAGATAACAAAATAATTGGTTCTATATTTTTCTCTATTGGTTTATTCATGATATGTACTAGAGGCTTAAACTTATTTACAGGTAAAATTGGTTATATATTTGAAAATAATTTAAAATACACATTTGAAGTTATAATAACATTAATAGGTAATTTTATAGGAACCTTTACTTCTGCATACATATTAAAATATACCAGAATATATTCTAGTATAAGTATTAAAGCCGAAAGTATTTGTAATATCAAATTAGATGATACATTACTAAGTATTTTTATCCTATCCATATTTTGTGGAATATTAATGTATTTAGCAGTTAATGGTTATAAAGAAAATAAAGATAGTGGCAAATATCTAAGTATTTTCTTATGTGTAATCGTATTTATATTATGTGGTTTTGAACATAGTATTGCCAATATGTATTATTTTAGTATTGCTAGTCTTTGGAGTTCTAAAACCTTTTTATATTTATTTACTATGATTTTAGGAAACACTATTGGAGGCGTATTTATTCCTTTATGTGATAAATTAAAAAATAAATTAACTAGCTAATTTCCTATATAAATTATTAGTATTTAACTCTTGAATTCTTCTTGTTTCTTCTATCTTAGTAAGAGCAAGAAGTTTTTTCATATCTTTATTAGAATAAAAAATTGAAAAACAACAAATAAAATAATAAACAATTTTCGGATTACTATTAACAAGTAGAGTCATACATTCTAAAACTATATTTAAGAATTTAGAAATATTATCTTTATACATACTACTAGTACTTTTAATAATAAAAACTAAATAAAATTTTAAATATAATTCTTCTTCACTATCACCATTTAAATTAAGAGATTTAATAAAATCCTCATTCATTCTATCTTTGTCAAGTTTAGAATAAGTTACATCTCCATTAAATAAATTAAGCAGCTGTGTAGTTAATAAAAGATTTAAATTACTTTTTTTAATATTATCATTAATCTTAAGATTTTGTTCATCTTTACCAAAATCATCAATAACATCAGTAGTAATTTCTATATCAACTTTTTTAATTCTTTTTAAAATATCTAAAATAATTAATTTAATAGTTCCACTTCTATTTATATTATAAATATTAATATAAGTATTTAATTCTGTTACATCAGCTTTTTCTAAAGCTCCAGTTATTTTATATTCTTCTCCATCAATTAATAAAGAGATTTCTCCACAAGCATATACTTTATATTCATTAGTTATAAACATACTATTTGGACTACATAAATAAAAAGCTATTTTATTACTATCAGGTAATAAACAAGTTTCTTTAAATTCCAAAGTTTTAGATTCATCTTTATTTGAAGCTCCGAAATTAGGTTCTATTGTAACTGGATTTATATCTAAACCCTCATAATTATCAGGATAAATAAATTCTGGTAGATTATAATAAATTGAATCATATTGTCCTCCATAAATTTTAGAAGCTGAAACTACAGAACCAGAACAAATACTAGTTACTAAAATATTATTTCTAAGAATTATATCTTTTAAATTAATTCCATTATTAATCATTAACTCTAATAACTCACCAAAAATTCTATCTTGCCCAACTCCTAAAAATATAAAATCACTATTTTCCAAAATATCTTTAGCATCTTTTGCATTTTCACTAACAAATTTACTATCTAAAATAACAAAATTACTTTTTTGAAGTTCACCATAACCTAATTGT
>CANSWQ010000035.1 GCA_947650775.1 uncultured Mycoplasmatota bacterium | reverse complement strand
TAGATAAAGTCTAGGAAAATTTAAGATTTAGCTCCCCACTAGATTTCGAAGAGCCGAAAA
This sequence comes from uncultured Mycoplasmatota bacterium, assembly GCA_947650775.1. Classification (GTDB taxonomy): domain Bacteria; phylum Bacillota_I; class Bacilli_A; order RF39; family UBA660; genus Caccenecus. The sequence goes on along the minus strand of CANSWQ010000035.1, from coordinate 7,830 downwards.
TATGGAAGATTAGATTCTTCTTTTTTATTTGTCGAAATATGTTGTATTTTGTCGCGGATAAGTTAAATCTTACCCTAAATCTTAATATTCCTTGATTATTTTTATAATTTAATATAAAGTAAAACTTGCGTTAGGACAGGTGTCTGCTAATTTAAGACATTTATTTATCTCCCTTACTCCAGTGGGGTTTTGGTTAGGAAGTAGGGGTTTCTTTATTAGTGATTAAGAAAGTAATTTCTAAAATCATAAGTTTCCTCTTTAGAGAAAGCAAAAAGACATCAACGATTATTTTAGTTAACAAAGGTAACATAGTTATCAATGTTAAAGAAATAAAAGTTAATGTCAACTACCGAAAATAGTAGGCATTTATGTCCTAACGCACTACTAAGTTAATATTAGCATAGTTTTTATATAAATTCAATTGTTTTATATTAGGATATATTTTATTTATTGGATATAAAAAAACTTGCTTTTGGCAAGTCTTAATTATTCAGCTTTTTTATATTCGTCAAGAATAGCATCTTCGAACATTTTACGTACATCAGGATTTATTGGATGAGCTATATCTCTATATCCACCAGTAGCAGTTTTTCTACTAGGCATTGCGATAAATAATCCATTATCTCCTTCTATGATTCGAATATCGTGAATAGCAAATGAATCATCTAATAAAATACTAGCGATTCCCTTCATTCTTGATCCTTCTTTTTCAATTTTGCGAACAGTTACTGATGTAATTTGCATAAATATTTTTTCCCTTCTAAAGTAATTATATCCTTTACTTATTTATATTTTATAGCAAAAATAACCAAATAGCAAGTGTTTACTCGTATTTTATTTTAATATCTCCAGTTATTACATCTCGGTAACTAAAACTTTTTTCACTATTGCCATCAAAAATTGTAAAGATATTAGGGTAAATTGCTTTAATTACACCATCATAAAGACAAGTTTTGTTTCTTAAGCCATAGACTGTTATTCTGACTTTTTTTCCAATATCTTTTTCTATTTTTTCTTTTATTATTTCAGGGTTCAAATTTTTCCTCCTATTCTCTGGGAAATCCTACATACATTAATCCACTGCATTTTATACCACCTATACCATCATGACCGTATTTGGTTTTGTCTAGTAATTCGATTAAATTTATTTCTTTGTTTTTTTCAGTTAAGGCAAGGGTAGAAGCGATTATGGCAGGGTCAAGTGCATGAATATTAATTCTTTTGGGAGAAGAGGCAAAGTTAGCGCCAGCTTTTATTAATTCTTCATAGTTAGATTGGCAAGCTCCAGCGATAATAATAAGTTTCTCGTGAGATTTTTCATAAGTTCGTGCTTTTTTGACTGCTTTGATAAAATTGCTGGAATTGCGATAGTTGTTTAAATCTTTTACATTTCCTTTTTTGGGATAATAAGCATCGTGACCTGTTATAATGATGATATCTGGTTTAAATTCATTTAAAAGATTTATAATATTTTCATAAATATGTTCTTCATTTACTTTCTTTCCAATAGCATATATTCCTTTTTTTTTATAATAATTTAAACATTTATCTAAATATTCTTTGTCACCATCAATGTGTAATATAGTTCCTGGTATATAAAAATATTCGGTTCTATCTAATGCTAATTCTTCGTCAGTATCTTCTTCTTTTTTTTCGGATTCAATTTCTTTGTATTTTACTAAATCTGTTTGTTCAGCATCAGCATATAATCTTACTTCGGTACCTTTTAAATAATAAATATCATTTTTAATATTAGTAATTTTGAATACTGTGTCATGGTTATAACTTATTCTGGTAACTAAATCTCCTCTTTTTAATTCCACTTTAATTCACCATTAAAACTATATGCTTAAGTTATTTAAATTATTAAAAAAAGTTACCTCTTTTTGGTAACTTAAGATATGTTATTTGCTATATCAATAAATATTTCTAAAGATATTTCTTCAGCTCGAGCGCTTTCTGTTAAATTATTTTGTTGTAATATCTCATATATTTTAGCCCAATCGTACTCTTTTAAATTGTTTTTTAATGTCTTTCTTTTTAATTTAAAAGCATCTTCTATAAGTTTAAATAATACTTTTTCATCTTTAACTTTGGGTTTTGTATTTCTTCTTTTGAAATTTATAACAGCACTATCTACTTTTGGTATGGGGTCAAAACAATTATTTTTGACCGTAAATAAATATTCTATTTCAAAATAATAATTTAAATATACGGTTAGAGAACCATAACTTTTATTTTTAGGCTTACTTGCTAAACGTTCAGCGACTTCTTTTTGAACTAAAAGCGTCATACTTTCAAGTTTAGCTAGTTCCATAACTTTTTTAATTATTGGTGTTGTTATATAATAAGGAATGTTTGCTATAATGTAGATTTTTTCATATTCTATTTCCTTTATATCCTCTATAATATTACTTTCTAATATGTCTTTATATATTATTCTGGTTTCTTTATTTTCATATTTTTTTAAAATACTCTCCATTCTCGTGTCTATCTCATAACATACTAACTTGGAGTTTTTATTTACTAAATGTTTGGTTAAAGCTCCTGTACCTGGACCTATTTCTATAATTAAATCTTGTTTATTAGTCGTAATACTTTCACATATTTTCTTTAGTATATTCTCATCTTTTAAAAAGTTTTGTCCTAAACTTTTTTTGGCTTTTATTTCCATAGTTTTGCTCCTTTTATTATTTTAACTTTAAAAAGATGGGTTATTTCTTTTCCCATCCTGATCTTAAAACGTCATATGTGATTTTGCTTCTTCCAACATATTTGGCAGCATAATCTTCACTTGGACTTAATAAGTCAATGTCATTTCCTAATACTCCACGGTCTAAAACTATTGCTAGAGTTGCTTTGTCACTTATTCGTTTACTATTAAATCTGATTATACTTCCACATGGAAGATTTTTACTAGAAGCAACAATTCTTACTTCGCCATATGTTTTATCTTCATAAGTAGTACGTCCATTACTTAAATCAAGATTGGACATACAAGCTAATCTACCTGTACATAATGGACAGAAAGCGCCATATCCAGTTAAATCACCTGTGTAACTATCTAATACTCCCCATAAATAATATTGTAAAGCTTCTTCATTTCTTTTTTCTTCTTCTTCTTTATTGATATATATAGCCATAGTTGATAAGTTTACATTTTTATTCATGTTTTCATTACTACTATAAGTATTTATCTTTGTACTTGATGTTTTTAAACTAAATATGATGCCTATTATAATTGTTATTTCAAATATATTTTTTAAGTAAAGTAATTTTTTACCTTTCATTTTTTCACCTCATGTTGGCTTATAAACATAATATCATAAACACTTCTAAATGTCAAAAACTCGTTTGATATTTTCATTGGTAATTATTGAGGCTTGACTTTTTTCTATATTTTTTAAATTACATATAAATTCAGCGATATTTATAACGCGCGCAGGTTCATTTTTTTGCCCACGAAAGGGCTCAGGAGTAAGATAGGGACTGTCAGTCTCAAATATTATATTTTCTAAATCTATTTCTTTTATTACTTCTTTTAATTTGGAATTTTTAAATGTTATTACTCCATTTATGCCTAGAATAAAACCCATCTTTATATATATTTTGGCTGTTTCTAGGGAACCTGAAAAAGAATGGATAACGCCTGTTACGTTAAATTTTTTTAAACAATTAATTGTATCTTCAGTGGCTTCTCTGGAATGGATTATAACAGGAATATGATATTTTTCAGCGATTTTTAATTGACGCTCAAATAATATAATTTGTTTTTCTTTATTATCTTTTGTATAATGATAATCTAAACCAATCTCGCCAATAGCAACTATTTTAGGATTTTTTAAATTATTTTCAATATATTTTATATCATCTTCTGTATAAGCATCAACACTTTCAGGATGAATTCCTATGGCACCATACATATCTCTATGTTCATCAATTAACTCAATTACTTCTTTATTACTTTTATTGTCACATCCATTGTTGATAACTCTATTAATACCAACATTTTTAGCATTATTTAATATATCATCTATATTTTCATAATACTCTTTTAATATATGACAATGGGTATCTGTAAACATTTTTCATCACCTTTATAATTATAAATAAAAATAAGAAAAACTGCAACTTAATTGTTAGTTTCTCTTTTTTAGTTTTCATTATGTTGTCTATTTCTTTTTAAACTTCGATTTCTATAAAAGTTATTAATAAATGTTTCTGTTTCAGGAAACTTATTTTTTTCCAAATATTCTAGGATTTCTCTTTCTAGCATTAATATTTGACTTATACTGAAAATTAAGGGAATTAAACTTACCTTTTTAATACATCTCTTGTTATTTATGTAATTTATCATATTAAATAGTAAAACGTCAATATCTGTATTTTTAGGATATTTTTTTCTTAATAATAAAGCATTTTCTCTAGTTTGGTTGTTTAAATATAATAATTCTAACTTTCTTTCATTATCAAAGTTTATATAAAATGTCTCAATAATTGTAGTTCCATTAACTTTAAGAAATTGGTAGGATAAATTGCCTGATAAAATATTATTATTTTCATCTATTAGTATTTCTCCAGAAAATACTATTGTAGGAGTTAAATATATGGAAAAGGTTAGATGTTTTTTTTCAGAACTAGGATATTTTTTGAATTTAATCATTCTTTTAAATAAATTATTTTGGTATTCAACTAAATGGATAATGGTGCTAAAGTTATCTTCATGCAAAAAAACTGATGTATTATGTCTTTTTTCATTAATGTATTTTCCATTATATAAAATATTAGCTTCCATATACTCCACCTGATAATAACATTTTAGCATATTATTTTTACTTGTGTAAAGATTTATAAGTAAAGTTTAAGTATAATTTAATTTTTTGTTTTTTGCTTTTATTAAATGTTTGGTATAATTAAATTGGAGGTCTTTTGATATGACTATATATATTGGAGCGGATTATAGAGGAAAAGATTTAAAAAAACAAATTATTTTGTATCTAAAATCAAATGATTTTAATGTTGTTGACCCTTTTAATGATGAGAGAGAAGTAAATGATTATACTGATGTTGCTTTTTTGGTAGGTGAAAATGTTAGAGAAGATAAGGAATCTTTAGGTATTCTTATTTGTGGTTCTGGTAGTGGTGTTTGTATTGCAGCGAATAAAGTAAAAGGAATTAGATGTATTAGAGCTGCTAGTGTGCAAGATGCTTTTTTAGGAAGAGATCATGATGGAGCGAATATTTTAGCACTTGGTAGTGAAGTAACACCAGATATGGATTTAGTTAAAGAAATTGTTGATACTTTTATTAATACACCAATGCCTACTTTGGAGCGGAGAATTAAAAGATTTAAGCAAATAGAAAAATATGAGGAAGAAAACTAATGAGAATAGAAGTTTGTTTATATTTCTTTTTTACTTTGATGTCTGTTTATATCTTTAATGGAGTTAATTTTAATCAATTTATGAAAAAAAATAAAGAAGTGGAAGCTAAATTGCTAGTTTTGTCCCTTAGTTTTGGATTAAGCTATTTGCTTACTAATTTTGTGATGGATTTTATTTCTTGATTTTTTATGTACTTTAGTTTATAATAGCTTTCTGAGGAGGGGGATTTATATGAATATAAGACAAGAATTGATGGCAGCTCGCACAACATTAGAAACTATTAGAGCAGCTAGATGCGATACTCCTACAAAAATTTCAGGACAAGAAGCAGTTTTTAGAAGAATGCTTGAAGCACAAGCTCCTCAAGCTGCAAAACCATCATTAGTGGCAGTTAGTGATGCTAATAGGGATATGTTATATGTGGAAAGATTAAAACAAATTTTAAATTGTCCACAAGCTCTATCTATGGATGATGAAAGTAGAGGTAGATAATTATTATGTCAAGAGAAGAATTAATTAGAAACAAAGAATTATTACAAGCATTAAGAAGCTTGCCTATTGCAAGACTTAATTTAATTACTAAAGCATCAGTATTTCCTAAACATTCGAAAGAAGATATTATTGCTTTAATAGGTAATTTGCCACCGGAAGTATTAACACAGAATTTAACACTTCTTGGCTGCAATGAGGATTTTATAAGAGAAATTCTAACCCAATTTAATGGGGATTATGAACCAGAAGTTTCAAATCAAAGATAAAAAAATAACGCCGATATTGGCGTTTTTATGTTTCAATAAACATAGCTCTATCATAATTATTGTAGTCTTTTAAAATATTAATTTTAGATTTGGGAAAATACTTTAAAACTATTTTTTTTATGTCTTGTGCTTGAGTAGCACCTATTTCAAATATGATAGTACCATTTTTATTTAAATAATTATTAGCAGTTGATATTATTTTTTCATAGAATTCTAAACCATTATTATTAGCATATAAAGCTATACTAGGTTCATATTTAGTTTCGGGAGAAGTATATTCATCATATTTAACATATGGTGGATTAGAAATAATACAATCATATTTTTTATTAGGGGTATCTTTTAATATATCTAATTTGAAATAATTTATATTAACGTTATTTTCTTTAGCATTTATTTTGGCAATACTTAGTGCTTCTTTACTAATATCACAGGCATCTATTTCTAAATTAGTATGCTTTTTTAAAGAGATAGCAATACAACCACTTCCAGTACATATATCTATTAAAGATTTATAATTCTTATTTTTTAAAAATTTAATGGTATTATCTACTAAAGCTTCAGTTTCAAATCTGGGTATTAAAACATTTTCATTAACGTTTATTTTAGTATTATAAAAGTCTACATATCCAATTAAGTATTGGATGGGATAATTATCTTTTAATTTTTGTTCAATTTCATTAAAGTTACTCGGATATAATTCTTTTAATAATTTTAAATCGGCTGCACCAATATTATTTAAATTCATATTTCCCACATACTTTCTAAAATATCAAGTTTATATGCTAGATTAACACAAAAGTTTTTACCATATCTTTTTTTTAGTATTTCAAATCTCTTAATAAAATCATTTACATCTAATATAAAAAGGTCAGTATATAAACTTAATATATCTTCTATATAATCAATATTATTTCTTTTTAAATAATTAATTATACTTATTATATTATTAGTATCTAACTTTAATAATAATTCATTATCATTTGTTAGAATTATGTTATTTAAAGCTTCTTCATCAAGTATATTATTTAGATAATCCATTTTCAAGTTCTCTTTCTTTTTCTTTTGCTACTAATTGTTTTAAGTTTATTCCATATCTTTTTAACATAATTGAAGGTGCAAGATTAAATATAGGATTTAATTTATCATCAATTATTATAGGGATATTATTTTCTTTTATATAATTATATAATGCTATAATTTGAATTGATGAAAGTTTAAGACAAGTTGGAGTTATATATTCCTCAAGTTTTAATTCCTCCATAGTTTCAATTACTTTTTCTATTTTAGTTATTGATTTATTCCAAATACTTTTGGTTAATAATTTTTTATATAAACTATTTTTCCATATTTTAGATTCTATTATAGCTTTTACGTTTTCTGTATTAGAAGTCCAAATGGTTGATGTTAAAAGATGTCTAAATAACGCCGCTTGTTCTTCTGTTAAATTAGAGAATATTTCAAATATTTCTTTTATATTTTCAAGATTGGAATGCCAAATGGTTGATGTTAAAAGAGGCTTAAATAATACTTCTTGCTCTTTTGTTAAATTAGAGAATATATCAAATATGGCTCTTACATTTTCAGGGTTGGAACTCCAAATGGTTGATGTTAGAAGAGGCTTAAATAACGCTTCTTGCTCTTTTGTTAAATTAGAGAATATATCGAATATTGCTTTAACATTTTCT
>CANSWQ010000034.1 GCA_947650775.1 uncultured Mycoplasmatota bacterium | reverse complement strand
ATTGTAAAATTATTTTTTAATTCTTTTTCTAACATTGTATAAACACTTTTTATATCACTTGGAGTAGTATTTTTGCTAGATAACCCAAATCTTCCTCCGACAATATTAATATTTTTATCTTTTAAGGCATTTACGATATCTAAATATAATGGTTCACCATTTGAACCTGCTTCTTTAGTTCGGTCTAAAACTGCAATATTTTTAACTGTCTTTGGTAAAACTTCTAATAAATATTTGGTACTAAATGGACGATATAAATGAACTATTATTAATCCTATTTTTTTATTTTGTTTTAATTCTTTATCAATTACTAATTTTATCGTATCGGTTACACTACCCATAGCAATAATTATATCTTGAGCATCTTCAGCCCCATAATATTCAAATGGTTTATAAGTAGTTCCCATAATTTTATTTATTTCATTCATAAACTCTGCTACTATGTCTGGTAGTTCATTATAATTTTTATTTCGCGCTTCTTGTGTTTGGAAGAAAATATCTTCGTTCATAGCCATTCCCTTTTGAATGCCACTTCCAAGATTTAAACTTCTATTCTTAAATTTTTCTAATTCTTCCCATGGAATAAGTTTTTCTAACTTTTTTACATCTAATTCTTCAATGCTACTTACTTCATGACTTGTTCTAAATCCATCAAAGAAGTGTAAAAATGGTAAACTTGATTTAATTGCCGATAAATGAGCAACAGCGGCAAGATTTTGGGCTTCTTCAACATTTGATGAGGCAAGCATAGCAAAGCCTGTTGGACGAGCAGCATATATATCACTATGGTCACCAAAAATTGATAAAGCATTGGTCGCTATTGTTCTTGCTGCAACATGAATAACTCCAGGTAACATTTCCCCTGCTATTTTATACATATTGGGTAGCATTAATAGTAAGCCTTGACTTGCTGTATAGGTAGATGCTAATGAACCACTTATCAAAGCACCATGAAGAGCTCCAGAGGCTCCAGCTTCACTTTGCATTTCAATTACTTTAACACTATCACCATATAAGTTTAATTTATCTTTACTTAAAAAATCGATATTAGAAGCCATAGGACTAGAAGGAGTTATCGGATATATAGAAGATATTTCACTAAAATAATAAGCTATATCACTACAAGCTTTATTACCATCACATATTTTTAACATTTTTTATCACCTACTAAAATTATAACACGGATATATGTTATTGTCATATTAATTTTAATAATTCTTTGGTATTTAATTTTTTAACTTTTTAAATATTAATACTGCTTATTTTATTTAATAACTTTATTATTAATTCTGGTTCTTCTATTTTATTAATAGCAAAAACTTTATTACCTGCATGATTCAAAGATGTCCCTAAATGATAAATTTGATTCTTATCTATAATTATAAACCTATCATGAAATTTATCGTTGCGAATAATTTTTAAATTATTATATTGTTTCTGATATTTTTTTATATCTATATCTTTTAATAATGTTTTATTTTTAGTTATTAAAGTTACTGGAATATTTATATTTCTAATAATGTCTAATAAACTTTTATCAGCATATCCATCTATTATGACTAATTCCTCTTTGGCTTTTTGCAATATATCTATTATTTTAGAATAAGCATCGTATATTTCGCCATCAAAAAATATTTTTTCTTTTAAATCGTTTGCAGATAAACTTTTTAATGTTTCATTTATTTTTTTAATATCTTCAGTATTTTGGATAATTAAACTTTTATAAAAATTTTCTTCTATTAATTCTTCAGATATCATTTTTCGCATATCAATAAAAGTATTCGTTATTTTAATACTTGCTTCAATTGCTACTTTGCTTTTTAAAATGCTAGTTAACATTATTACTCCATATTCAGTAAAGGCATATGGAAGATATTTCCTGTGCTCTCCTCTTCCACTTTTTAAGGTGCCAATTTGGCACCTTAAAGAATTAATATATTCTTCCTGGGTAAGTTGAAAGCAATAATTTTCAGGAAATCTTTCAATGTTTCTTAAGACTTGTCTATTTAACATTTTAGTTTCATATTGAAATAATTTAGCTATATCTTCATCTAAAATAACTCTCTTTCCTCTTATATTGTATATCATACTTTTTATCTTTTCTTCCTTTAAATATAAGCAATTTGAGACTTTTAAATTATTATTTTTACTTTCGAATGTCTCCATAATTATCTTTGTTGTTATTTTTGCTTTCTCAGATTTTAAAATAGTTGATAAAACTTTTATACCTTCAAAAGTAAAAACATAAGGTGCTCTTCTTAAACCTATTTTATCATTTTTGGACATCACAAATTGTGATTTCCAATCCATAAATTCTTCTTTTGTCATCTGAAAATAATTACTTTCTGAAAATAAATTTATATTTCTTTTTACTTTTTGATTTAACTCTCTTGTCTCAATATTTAATAAATTACTTAAATCTCTATCTAATATTACTTTTTTTCCTCTTACTTGGGAAATAATACTTTCAATATTTTTATTTAAACTTTCCATTATAAACCTCCTGAATTTAAATATTGTTATCCATACATTAATTGTACATTAGTTCGTAATTACTTATCAAGAAAAAGGAATATTAAACTATTAAAAAACTTACAAAATTGTAAGCTTAATTAAAATTTTATATCATATTAGCAATATTTTTTACTTTATATTCTTTAATAACTTTGTACTCTAGTTTATTGTTATTTATAGTATATACTCTTTCTTCTATTTTAGAACCATATCCAGGAATTCCAATTTCAGCATAAGAATTATACCAATCTTCAGGAATATTTAATGCTAAATAATATATTTGATTATTTTCGATTTTTAATATTTTATATGAGGAAGTACCTTCAAATTCACTTTTTTTATTTCCATACCATTTTAATCCTTCAGCTTCTGTAACTATATTTATCCCTGTGTCATCTTGATATTCATAAAAATAATCATGTTTCATATTCTCAGTACCATCATAATCATAACTATCTTCAATATTTTTACTAATTAATTCTAAATTATCATTAAAAATAGATAAAAATCTTTTCTCTTCTTCACTTTCATTTACTATATAATTAGAATATCCATAAATTGCTAAATAATTTTTATTATCTGTTCCTTTAATAATTTTGAAATTATTTTCGTTGAAATTATTTTTTATCTTTGTTACATTAAATAACTTATCTTTACTATATGTTTTACAATTATCTTCAACAAAGCCTTCATTTCCTACAATATATAATAAATTATTATTTATTGTACCTTTTACTTCTTTTAAACATTCTTTTTCTTCATATGTATACTCTACTTTTATAGTTTTAGATTTATTATTTAAAGTAATTTCAAATTCTTCTATTATTTTGTCATTTAAATTGTATGTTCTTGCTAATTTTACTCCATCTTCTTTTGTGTTAGGCTTTTCATTTTGATTGTTGTCTTTATTTTCTTCGTTGTTATCTTCTTCATTATCTTTTGATTCGTTATTTTCTTTATTATTATTGTTTGGTTCTTTTACTTCTGGCTTATTATCTTTTTTGTCTACTAAAATATAGGTTATTGTACCAGTAAGGGCACATGCTAGTAAAACTATTCCTATATATATCATTATATTTTTTTTCATTTTTGCCTCTTTCTTTTTTTATTATATATTTTTTATCTTATTATGCTTCCTTTATCTAAATTACTATTTAAATCATTAATATATTTTTCAGTCATTTCCATTAAATCATCTTTAGTTAACCTTATTGGACTTACTCCTTCATCTAGCATATTACAATATTTTAATATATCTTCTACATCTATTACTAAGTCATAAGAATCAATGTCCGGCATATTAGTTAAACTACTTACTGTTACTATTCCATTTTTTATATAAATTTTTAATTTAGATAACTTATAAGTACTATTAATAACTCGTTCATTTAATTTACTTTGAATTATTATTTTTACAGAATTATCGATAACTATTTTATCGCCAATGAGTTCTAAATTATTAAACTTGCCTGTTTCTTTTTGAAAATTTCTTAAATAATCTTCGTTTAAATAATCTTCTAAATACATTTTGCTAAATCCTGGACCTGTGTATTCTTCAAAATTTATAGGATTTGATAGCTCCTCTATTACTTCTGCACTTTCATATATTGGCATTCCAGCTTTATTAGTTAAAACATAACCAATTTTTCCATCTTTTGTTTTACCAATTGCAAGGTATAAATTATTAACATTTGTTTTGGCAATTACTTCATTATTTATATAGATTTCGGAAAAAGAATTATTTTCAATTATTGGTTTATTATCAGTTATAGGTATTTTGTTATCTGATGTGTCTAAATTATTTTCATTTTCTTCTTGTTTTAAATTTTCAAACTTGTCATTAGGATACATTCTTTGAAAATTATTTACATGTCTTATGTTTAAAACATCTTCTAGATTTATTGCAGTTATATAACTTGGTAATAATTGTATATAATCTGAAAATAATACTTGATTAGAAAGATTGGTTAATTTATCACAAGTTTTATAAATAACTTCTCCTTCGCTATTATAAATAATAAATCCTAAATTATCATTATCAAATCCTAATTGAATAGTTAAGTCTTTAGGCATAGCCGTAATTAATAAATTACCATTTATATAAATAGGTATAGACTCGAATTTATGAGGACTGATAAAGCCAAAATCTTCATTAAGTTTAAACCAATAATCGTTAGTGCCAAATATTTCATAATCACTAAAAATTGTTGAACTTATTTCTGATAATATTCTTTTTGATTCACATCCACTTGATATAATAATCTCTTTACTACTTCCATCCGGATATAATCTTAAATAATGTGGGCCTTGACCTCTTGCTATAGGATAAATTTCATTATTTGAAGTTCCGATACCATTAATATTGCTGTATAATTCAAACTTTCCTAGAATATCTTCTTTAGATATAATATTTAAGTGTCCTAGTTCTTTTAATTTTGTATTATATTCATCAAAATAATTAAACACAAGTTTAGGATCATTAGCGTTAAAAAATATTCTTGCAAAGTTATTAAATGGTTCATACCCTTTATTTAAACTAGCTTCTTGTAAACATATTTTAAATAATTCATCTCGGAAATATTCCAGGTCGTCTATTGATACTGCCTGATTTAAATATACTGAGTTTTGATTATATGTATTAAGTGTTTCATTAATATAGCCTATATCTACATTAGGATATTTTGCTTTTAGTTTATTTATTAAATCTTTTGTTCCTTTTTCATTGTAATCTTCAATAGTATAATCTACTAATGTTAAAAGATAATTAGTAACTCTTTTAGAAAAAGGATAACCATATTTGCTTGGTGTTACTTGTCCAGAACCTATATCTACTAAAGATTCATTAAGTCCAGTATTTTCATCATATCTAATTATAACTTTATCTTCTAATTCAAAATATAAATTATGAAATGCATGATACAGTTCATGACATAATGTTTCAATATCCATGTAGTCAATTGTTACTATAGCATTTAATTTAGCATCATAGAAAGCAGCTCCACCTGGAGCTTCAGGAAAAGCTTTACGAAATTCTTCTACATTATATTCGTATACTGTCAGGTCTTTTATATTTTCATAAAATATTCTTAAATTAATATTAGGATATAAGCTAGTCATTTCTTCAACAATATCTTTTGCAATCCTTTTATATTTGTTTGGCATATTATTGTTGTGATCAACGACTTCATAAACCATTTCTTTAGTAACATTTAATTGTCCTAAATATTTATTTAAGTCATCTAAATCTTCTATTATTATTTCTTGTTTTTCTTTTTTTGGAGAACTTATAGATACGGAAATAGACCTATCATCTTGGACTTCAACATTAGTTGTTGCTCCTAAAGCAGTTGGCATACTATTTATAATAGTTATTACAGTTAATAAACTAAGTGCTCCATTTTTTATAGTTTTAACGCATTCTTTAAATTTAAATTTTGGAACCATATAACATATAAAAGGATCTTTTTCATTGAATATTTTATTTAATGCTACAAAATCTTCTAATGTGGGATATTCATATTCTTCTTTATTATTTATTTCTAAAAATGTTCGACGATTATTTTCATCGATAAATATCATAAACCTTTTACTATTGTATTTTATTGGAAATAATTTTTTATATGTCATTTTTATTTACTCCTTTATTATTTTACTACTTCAGTTGAATACCAGTAATACCCATTAGTTCCCTTTTTGAATGTATGTTTATATTTTGTAAATTTAGTCTTGTTCTCTTTTAAATAATTATTAAATTCTAAATCAGCATCGTTAATACTTATTTTATAGTTGTTGTAATAATCTCCAATAGTCCAAACATTGCCAATTCCATCAAAATCAAGAAAATAATACGCTACATACTCATATATAATTAATTCTTTATCTGTTAATTCATATGTATCTAGCAAATTTACTCTTTCTACACTATTTTCTCCTCCACTATCATATGGAGTGCTAATAAAATTGCCATCTTGATAATAATAGGATACTCCTTTTATATTTAATGCTTCATCACTAATTTGAGTATTTTGAAAACCTGTTAATTCTATATTGTACATTTTTTTAGATTTAATATTAATATAACTTAATGGTATATAGTATTGTGTTGGTAAAAATTGTTCATCATTTGGACAGTAATCTACAAAATAATTTGATTTTTCATTACATAATAATTCTTTATTGTGCTTTATTTTTTTATTATTATTAAAATCGTATTCTCCATCATTAACAATATTAGTTATTAAGTTATCTAATAATAAATTTTTATCAATATTTTGAATATTTGAAAACTCTTTTCTATAGACTTTACCATCTATGTCAGCTGGTATGTATTTTAGATAATTCTCTAGTTCTGTTGAGCTTAAAGTTATTTCTTCAGGTTTATTAGTTACTTCATTATTATTTGTTTTATTATTATTTTCTTTTATTTCTGTATTATCATTATTTTTCATTATGATATAAATTGTACCACCTAAGATAATTCCAATTAAAATTACTATAATTATAATATAAATGTATTTCTCTATCTTTTTCATAATCCTCTCTCCTATTGTATTCATTATAACATTTTTTTCTATTATATCAATATTATTTTTATACAATAATATTAAATTCTAATCAAGCATATATAATGCTTTTTTCAAAATAAAAAGAAGATTTAATCTCTTCCTTTAACATTGTGGTATATTTCAGTTACATCTTCTATTTCATCTAATAGTTTATATAATTTATCAAATACTTCTAAATCTTCAGCATTTAATTCAACTTCATCTTTAGCATACATTCCTACTTCATCTAATTCATATTCAGTAGGCCCATTAATACTTTCAATAATATCTTTGGCTTTATTAGAATCATTAGGATGTAAACTAATAGTTAATTCTCCTTCTATATTTTCAAATTCAGTTGGTTCGATACCAGCATCTAATAAACATCCAAATATTTCTTCTTCTTTATCAGTTTTAAAAGTTATTATAGCTAAATAATCATAATTATATGATACTGAATTATTTACACCTAAACTTTTATTTACTTTATTGAAAGCTGCACGTACCTTTCCTACTGTACGATTAACGTTGTCTGTTAAAGTCTTAATTATTAAGGTAGATGCACCTGGACCAAATCCTTCATATACTACTTCATGATAGTCTTCGCCACCTACTCCTTTAGCTTTATCAATAGCACGATTAATAATATCACTTGGTACTTGGGCTTTTTTGGCTTTTTCTACCATTCTTTTTAATATAACATTGCTCTCTATTTCTGGTACACCTTTTTTGGCTGCTAAATATATTTCTTTAGCAAATGTTGAATATGTTTTAGCTTTTATAGCTCCTGTTTTTTGAATACTTGCTTTTCGAACTTCATAGGCTCTTCCCATCTGAAATCACTCCTTTGTTTTTTATCTTTTAAATTATATTCCTTAAATGTATTTTTGTCTAGCTTTTATAGTAAAATACTTTAATTTA
>CANSWQ010000033.1 GCA_947650775.1 uncultured Mycoplasmatota bacterium | reverse complement strand
AAGGCTTTTTTAATCATAATATTGAAAGTGCAAGAGTACTAATGAATATTGAAAATTATGGGAAAGGCTTAAATATATCTGTCCAAGTATTAGATGCTATCATCTGTCATAATGGGGAAATAGCCAAAGGAACATATAAACCACGGGCTAAAACTAAAGAAGAATTTTTAGAAGAGTATAATAGTGCCTATAACGATAAAACTTTACTTACAAAACTAGAACCAATGACTTTAGAGGGATGTGTAGTTAGAGTCAGTGATTTAATCGCTTATATCGGTAGAGACCTTGATGATGCTATAAGACTAAAGAAAATTAAAAGGGAAGATATACCAAAGTCTATTACTGAAGTATTAGGAAGTACAACAAAAGAAATAGTAAGTACTTGTATTAATGACATAGTTACAAATAGTTATAATAAAAACTATATTAAATTAAGTGATAATATTTATAATGCGATAGAAGAATTAAAAAAGTTTAATTACACCCACATATATAATAATTCTGAATCTACAAAAACCAAAACAGAATTAGAACATAAATTTAATGTATTATTTAAGACTTATATAAAAGATATTGAAAATAATAATGAAAACTCACCAATTATCAAATCATATTTAAATAACATGTGTAAAGAATATTTTAATAATAACACCAAAGAAAGAATCGTACTTGATTATATCGCAGGAATGACAGATGATTATTTTTTAAACGAATATGAAAGAATAAATAAAAATGACTAGTTATAACAACTAGTTTTTCTAATAATTCTTGACTTAACAATTGTTCGAGTGATAGAATAATATAAGTGAGGTAAATATGAAAATATTAAAGTATAAAAAAGACAAACAGAATGTATATAAAGTAGAAACTAATAAAGGTGAATATAAGCTATATGATGATATAATAATTAAAAATGAACTTTTATTAAAAAAAGAAATCTCGGATAAAAAATGGCAAGAAATAATAAAAGAAAATAACAAGTTAAAAGCATATTATGATGCCTTAAAAAGTATAAGTATTAAAATGCGTACCGAGTGTGAAATAGAAAATATTTTAAAAAAGAAAGAATATACTGAAGAAGAAATAAATGAAACTATTAAAAAACTTATAGAAGGAAAATATATTAACCATGAAGTATATATAGAGGCATATATTCATGACCGTCTAGCTCTTTATATTGAAGGAGAGAAAAAGATAGAAAAAGATTTATTAAAACTTGGTATGACTAAAAAAGAAATAGGTCCTCATTTAGAGAAAATAGATAAATCCATATATCAAAATAAAATAAAAAAGTATATTGAAAAGAAATTAAAAACAAATAAAAAAAGCAAAAATGAATTTAAAAGAAAAATAATGAGTGAACTAATTAATAAAGGCTTTTATCAAGAAGACATAATTAGATATTTAGATGACATTGAAATAGAAGAAAACACTGATGAAATAAAAAAAATAATAAATAGATTATATCAAAAATATATCAAGAAATATGATTTTAACACTACAATATTAAAAATAAAAAACAACTTATATCAAAAAGGATATACAAGTATTGACATTGAGAAATATTTAGATAAAATAGATTAATATGTAGTAGGTGGGTTATATGACAGAATTAGAACTATTAGTATTAAATAGTATAAAAAAGAAACATAGTTGTTTAGAAATAATGAAGTTATATAATCTTACAATGGACCAATTATGGAATATTGTACTTAGTCTAAAAAATAAAGGTTTTTCAATTTTAAGAAAATATTATTATAATGGAGACTTAGTATATGAATTTGATAAATTAATAAAAGAAAACCATGAATACAATAATAAAATAATAATGGGTAAAAATGATAGTACTTTTACTGCTATACTTATCGCTGATACTCACATTGGTGGAGATAATGAGAATATAAAGGCGCTTGATTTAGTATATAATCTTTGTACACATTTAGGAATACATATTATAATTCATTGTGGCGATTTTATAGATAGTTTTATTAATGGAAAAAATGTTGATAGTTTTATTGGAAGTCAATTTGAACAAATAGATAGGGCACTAAAATTATATCCATGTAATCCAGAAATATTAAATTTTATATGTTTAGGAAATCATGATATGTATGCATTATCTAAAGGAAACCAAAATCTTGCGACTGCTTTTGAAAATCAACGACATGATTTAATACCAATTGGTTGGAACTCAGGAAGAATACAGGTGAAAAAAGATAGAATTTTAGTAGGACACAAAGTAAATAAAAAATTTCCATATGAAAATGATGAAAGTATTATTTTAATTGGGCATAAACATCTTTTAGGATATGAGTTTAATAAAGGAAAAGCTATTATAAATGTTCCTGCAATAGCTGGTTTTAGAAAGGCAATATTAAAATTAACTTTAAAATTAGAAAAGGGATATTTTACCTCAGGTACTATTGAAGAATTTACACTGGGGGGGGGGTACAATTTAAGTGATTTAACTAAATCTAATGAAATTAAATTTGAACTTGAAAAAGAAAGTGAAGCTCGTAAAAGAATTTTAAAATAAAATAAAAAACTCTTTACGAGTTTTCTATTGATTATTTGTGCTTGAATTTTTAGCATTATTAATTAAATTATTCATATATCTTCCATATTGGCTACTGATTTCGCTATCAACAATATTTAATTCATATATTTCACGATAATGTTTAATAGCATCAACCATTAAAGTTTGACCTTCTTTACTAGCTAATTTATTTTGCATAATTTTATCTTTCATATTATCAAGTGAATCATCATATGATTTTTTCTCACCAGTCTTAGTTTTTAAGATTACGTGATAACCAGATTCAGTTGTAATAACCTCAGTAGAGAATTCACCATCTTTTAATTTTCCAGCAGCTTTTACAAGTTCATCATATTTATTACTTAAAGAACCTAGATTAATCTCACCTAAATCTCCACCTTTGTCTTTAGTACTATCATCTTCTGAATTTTCTTTAGCAAGTCTAGTAAATTCTTCAGTAATATTTACACCATCTTTTTTAGCTTTCTCTAATTCTTTAATAATAGATTCTATTTTTTCTTTAGCTTCTTTTTCAGCTTTTTCTTTTTCTTCAGTTTTAGCACTATCAGTAGTTTTTGGAGTTATTAAAATATGTGAAATAGTCATATTTGGATAAACATCATTTTCATAATATTTTTTTAGTTCATCTTCCGTAATTTTTCCTTTAACATAAGCTTCAATCGCTTCATTTTGTAAATAATTAATATATAAAGCCTCTTGATAAGCCTCAACAGTTTGATAATTCATACCATACATTTTAAGGGCACTTAATAACTCTTCATCAGTTTTATAAGATTGTCTTAAACTTTTAATTGAAGCCTCAGCATATTCTTTAGCATCTTTAGTTTTATCACTAAATTCCTTTTCATAAACATACTTATCAATCATACCAACTAAAGTTTCTAATCCAAATTTATCTTTAATTGAATTATAAAATTCATTAGCACTAATCTTTTCTCCACCTTTAAAAGTTATAACAGCCTCATCGCCATTAGATAATTTAGGTACCTTTCCACATCCACATAATAATAGGGCAGATGCACCTATAATAAATATTTTTTTATTCATTAATAAATTTCCTCCCAATAAATTAATTATAGCAAGGACTTCTAAAAAAAACAAGATTTTTAATGATTTTAATATATTTATAAAAAATATATCAATAAGGAGAAGCACCAAAAATAAATTTTAACGTAATATATAAGTGAAAAGACAAATAAAGGAGGAATGATTTATGAATAATTGCGGATGTGGAAATGGCTTAGGAGCTGCAATCATCTTAGTTCTATTTATCTTATTAATCATCATAGTAGGAGCATTCATTTAGTCTTTTTTAAAAATACCTAAGGAGGTGTCCCATGGGATGTTGTAAGGACAAATGCTCTAACAACAATAATAAATGTTGTGGAGCAGGTCTTCAAAATAGCGCATTCTTAATAATCGTCTTATTTATATTATTAGCAATAATTCTAGGCGGCGTATTATACTATTAAAGAGGCTTCACCTCTTTTTTCTTATGTAAATTTTTTGTCAAACTTAAAAGAAACTATTCCTAGGCGAACATTTTCTCTTTACAACAAACCTAAAAATTGATATCATAATGGTAAGCAGTGGTACATTGTGGTAGAAAGTGGGGGATTAAAATGTTCATGGGCGAGTACCATCATAATATTGATGATAAAAATAGACTAGTAATTCCCTCTAATTATCGTAGTAGTTTAGGAGAAACCTTTGTAATTACTCGAGGATTAGAAAAATGTTTATACGTCTATACTCTAACTGAATGGCAAAGACTAGTTGATAAATTAGCTACTTTACCATTTACGAAGAAAGATGCCCGTGTTGTAATCCGTTCATTATTTTCTGCCGCTGCTAATTGCAATCTTGACAAACAAGGTCGCATAAATATTACTTCCCAACAGTTAGTTCACGCCGGTATTGATAAAGAATGTGTCATTATCGGTGCGAATGACCGTATCGAAATTTGGTCAAATGAAAATTGGAACAAATTCAATGAAGAATATAGTGAGACTTTAGAAGATATTGCAGAACATTTATTTAACGAGGTAGAGTAATGCATTATAGTGTAATGAAAGAGATTGTGATTGAAAATCTAAATATTAAAGATGACGGAGTATATGTAGATGCCACACTAGGATATGCGGGTCATAGTAGTGAAATTTTAAAAAGAATAAAAAGAGGCAAACTTTTCGCCTTTGATGTCGATAGCGAGGGGGTTCGCTACTCACATGAAGTTTTATCTAAAATAGGAAATAATTTTAAAATTATTCATTCCAACTTTAGTGAATTAGAAGAGTGCTTAAATGAAGAGAGTATTTTAGAAGTTGATGGTTTCTTATTTGATTTAGGCTTATCAAGTCCTGAGATTGATGATGCTAGTCGTGGCTTTAGTTTTATGCAAGATGCCGAATTAGACATGCGCATGAATCAAAATGAGGGTATAACAGCTAAAGACATTGTTAACACATATAGTAAAGAAGAATTAGTAAATATTTTCTTTAAATATGGTGAAGAAAAAAGAAGTAGAGAAATAGCAAGTGGTATTACGAGATATCGTGAAGAGAAGAAAATAGAAAGAACCCTTGAATTAGTTGAGATAATTAAAAAAAGCGTTGGAGCTAATTATTTTTACAAGACGCACCCTGAACGAGAAATTTTCCAAGCGATAAGAATAGAAGTAAATAATGAGTTAGTTTCAATAGAAAAAGCATTACCAAGCGCTATAAAAAAATTAAAAAAAGGTGGCAGAATATGTGTTATAACATTCCATTCTCTAGAAGATAGAATAGTAAAAAACATATTTAATGAATATAGCAAAATAAATGAGATATTTAGTGGTTTACCAATAAATGAAGTACCAGAAGAATATCGACCATTAATTAAATTAATAAATAAAAAACCGATATTAGCGACTAAAGAAGAGTTAGAAGAAAATAGTCGTAGTAGAAGTGCCAAACTTCGAGTAATTGAAAGGATATGATAATATGCGAACTAAGAAAGTAAAGAGAGTTAAATTTTTAAAAGGAGAAAAATTTATGTTTTTTCTAATTGTTTTCTTAGGTCTTATTGTTATGCCATCAGCATGGGTATATACTAAAGCATTATTATCAGAATCAAATATTGAACTTGAAAGAATAAAGAAAAAAATAAATAAACAAAACAATGCCAATGAAGCTTTAGGTATGCAAATTGATGAATTAGCATCAATAGATAACATTCAAGATATTGCATCTAAGAGTGGATTGTCGTATAATAATAGTAATATTAAAACAATTGGGGAATAGGAGTCTACAATATGAAAATAAAAAGATCAAGAGTGCGAGTAAATAATCTGTTAATTCTGGTCTTTTTTTGTTGCTTTTTATTAGCCATAGGAAAATTATTATATGTTGCTGTTAGTTCCAATATAGATGGTAGAGATTTAAGAGAATTTGCAGATATTAGAAATACCAAAAAACGTGTTATACCTGCTACCCGTGGTAACATCTACGATATTAATGGTGAAACTATCGCTAGTAATGCCAATTCTTATACTTTAATCGCTTATTTAAGTGAAAAAAGAACTACCAATATGGATAATCCTCAGCATGTAATTGACAAAGAAAGTACTGCTGCAGCTTTATCTGAAGTCTTAGAAATGGATTATGACTATGTTTTAGGAAGACTAAATGTTAAAGAAGCTTATCAAGTAGAATTTGGTACCAAAGGAAAGAATTTATCAGAAAATCAAAAAGTAAAAATTGAATCATTAGGTTTACCAGGAATAGGCTTTATCGCTGGCGGAAAAAGATATTATAAAAATAATAAAATGGCTTCTTACATTGTAGGTTATGCCAAAACCAGTGAAGATGGCGAAATAAATGGTGAGATAGGAATTGAAAGACAATATAATAGTATTTTAAAAGGAGAAGATGGATATTCAGAATATCAAGTATCTGGTGCAGGATATCAAATGGGAGAACCATTAGTTAATAAAGACCCAGTAAGTGGTAGTGATATTTATCTTACAATTGATACAGGAATTCAATTAATATTAGAAGATGCACTTCATACATTAGAGGAAAATAATACCTTTGATTGGTTTACCATGACTGTAATTGATGCTAATACTGGAGCAATAGTGGGCTCTACTGCTAGTCCTAGTTTTAATCCCAATGACGTATCAACTATCAGAAATTATGTTAATCCTTTAATTGGCTATACATATGAACCAGGAAGTACAATGAAAATATATTCATGGTTAGCAGCTATGGAAAATGGTATTTATGATGGAACAGAAGAATATCAATCAGGTACTACCAAAGTTGATAATTACACTATAAAAGATTTTAATAATGTTGGTTGGGGTATGATAACATATGATAAAGGTTTTGCTTATTCATCAAATGTTGCCGCTACTAATTTAGCTTTAGAACTAGGAAATGTTAAATTAAAAGAATTTTATGAATCATTAGGCTTTGGTTCTAAAACTGGAATAGAGCTACCAAATGAAGAACATGGTATTTTAAAAATGACTTATAAATCTGAACTTGCAACCGCTAGTTTTGGTCAAGGTATAACAACAACACCTATTCAAAACTTACAAGCTTTAACGATATTTACCAATGATGGTGAAATGTTAAAACCTTATATAGTAGACAAAATAGTTGACCAAGAAGGAAAGGTTACCTATCAAGGAGGAAGAACATCTTTAGGTCAAAAAGCATCTAGTGAAAATGTTAAAAAAATGCGTGAGTTAATGTATGATGTTGTCTATAATGGCGTTAGCAATTATTATCAACCAAATAATGTTACTTTAGCAGGTAAAACAGGAACCGCGGAATTTACTGGACAAAACGGCAGATATTTATCTGGTTCACTAAATCGTATTCGTTCTTTCGCAGGCTTTTTCCCATATGAAAATCCTAAATATATATTTTATGTATCAGTAAAGAAATTAGATGGTGAAAACAAAGCTTTAGCAAGTGCTGTTGTAAAAGCTGTTGAAAGTATCGCTAATTATTCAAATATTACCAATTCAACTAGTGAAATAGATAAAGAATCTTTAATATCTTTAAAAAATTACATTAGTCAAAATGTTAAAGAAACAAAAGAAAATTTAGAAAACGAAAAATTAAAAGTCTATGTAATTGGTGATGGTAAAACAATAATTAATCAATATCCATTAAAGGGTAGTGAAGTAATAAAGGGTAGTAAAGTATTTTTACTAACTGAAAATGAAGAATATATCATGCCTGATATAACTGGTTGGAGTAGTAGTGAAGTTATGAATTTCTGTAATCTTATCGGCTTAAATTACAAATTTAATGGTTATGGTATAGTAAAGGAGTTTAATATAGATAAAGACACAATAATTGATTTAACGAAAACTCTTGAAGTAACATTAAGTACATAAAAAAATAAAACTTATTCATACTAATAGTGGTGAATAAGAAATGCGTTTATATAATAATTATAGTAACAGTTATAATTCTAAAACTAGAATAAATGAAATCAGAGG
>CANSWQ010000032.1 GCA_947650775.1 uncultured Mycoplasmatota bacterium | reverse complement strand
ATATAATATTAAAATGCACTAATTATTTTTTTATTATGTCGAAATCTGTCGTACGCATTTCCTTGCTATTTACCGCTTAATAATTTAGAATAATACCTTGAACGTTAGGGCTAATGCTCCACTAATTTAATATTAACATATTTTTCATAATTGCATTACCCTTTATTCAATAATGTCTATATGTAAATTTAATTCTTCTTCTGTTGGTAAAGATTTTAATATATCTTTAGGTAAAAATTCAGAAATTTCATAAGAACTCACACCAATTGGTTTATTTATATCTTTTAAAGCATATTCAACGGAAATTTTGTCTTTTTCTCTGCAAAGTATTATTCCAATACTTGGATTATCTTGCTTATCTTTAATAATATCGTCAACTGCCGATAAGTAAAAATTAACTTTTCCAGCGTATTCAGGTTTAAATTCAGTGTTCTTTAATTCTACAACTATATAACAATGTAATTTTGTGTGATAAAATAGCAAATCAATATAGTATTCTTTATTACCAATCTCTAATTTATATTGATTCCCAACGAAAGAAAAACCATTTCCTAATTCTAATAAGACTGTTTTAATCTTTTCAACCATCGTTTGTTCTAATTCTGTTTCAATGTAATTTTGTCTTAATCCTGTTAAATTTAAAATATAAGGATCTTTCATCATATCTTTTGCTAATTCATTTTGAGGTTTAGGTAATGATTTATTAAAGTTATTTGGTTTATCTCCTAAAACTTGTCTTTCATATAACTCACTCTTTATTTGAAACGCTAAAACATCATAACTCCATCCATTTATTGATGTTTGCTCCATATACCAAATTCTTTTTTCATCTTCTTTTATTTTGTCTAGAATAAGAATATTATGTGACCATGGAATTTGTGCAGACGTCATCTGCACTTTTTTATTCTTGGAACATTCAAGATAGTATTTCTTCATACTTTTTAAATTTCTTACAGAAAATCCTTTAATATTTGGGAATGTTATTTTAAGTTCTACTGCTAATTCATCAATAAACTTGTTTCCCCAACTTGAGTTTTCACTAATTGTTTTACCAATATAATAATATAGTTTTAACAAATTCATATTTGCGTTTTTAAAAATTTCATATTGGGTATTGCTTATTCGTTGCTTAATATCTTCTACAACATTTTTAAAACATAATTCATTAGTTAAAGGCTTATAAGTTTGTGCTATCATAGTTGCTCCTTTCTTATATATTTTCTTAAAAAATAAAGAAATGTCTCTATAATAGCATATGCTTTTGTCTTAATTTGTCGAGTTTTGTAATAGATAATAAAAAAATCTACTTTTTAGTAGAATTTAAGTATTTAGGATTGTCTATTTTGCCAAGAAGATAGTCTGCTGATATGTTGTATTCTTTACAAATTGTATATAGAAACGATGTTAATATCAAAGTTTTTCCATGTTCATAAGCAGATATAGTAGAATGTGAAGTATTTAATATATTTGCAAGTTTTGTTAAAGTAATTTTATTTTCGATTCTAAATCTTTTTATATTATCGCCAACTAAAGATTTATCTATATCCTTTACTTTAGTATAGTTATGGTACTTTTTAATACTAGTAAAATTGAAAATGTAATCAATTGATATGTCATAGTAATTCGATAGAGTATTTAAATGATATAATGGAATTATTTTGAATTGATTCTCAAAAAGTCCATAAGTTTTTGCATTAATTCCTAGAATGCTACCTATTTCTTTTTGAGTCAATCCTTCATAAACTCTTATATCCTTCAATATTTCTCCATAATTCATTATATTTCACCAAAACAATTTTCTCATATTCTTAAGATTTTAAAAAAATAGACTTACAAATACGACATTTTTCTTGACTTTTACTATATGATAAATTATAATTTTAGTATAAATGATAAATTTCTAATATAGTTGAGGCCTCATTATTTAGAACTAGAAAGTAGGGATAAATAATGCAATTTGAAAGAATAAGAAAAAATCATAAAAGAAAAATCATAATAGGAGGATTGATATTAGTATGTATCACTTCAGCAATAACTATAACAACAACAAGAGCAAAATATAAATTAACAGAGGATATACCACTAGTAAGAGGAAATATAAACTACAAAGTGCCAGATATGAGAATAGTCGCATTATATACAGAAAATGATAATGGAGAATATGTAGAAAATAATGATATACCAAAAATTGGATACGCGTTAAATAGAGAAAAAAGTATGTGTAGAGTATATGATGGAACAACTAGTGTAGCAGATGCTCCAAAAGATGAAAAAGTAACAATAAATTATCATGATGGAGTAATAGGGTTTGATAATATTTCAAAAAAGAATACAAGATGTTATTTATATTTTGATAAAAAAGATACAGATACAGTATATGTGGCTTTTGGGGATATAGAAGTAAAAAGAACAACGCCTGATTTTAGTAAAGTAGCAACGACAGATGAGGGGATATATAAAGTAAGCGACCCAGTATATGGAGGATATTCATACTATTGGAGAGGAGCAACAACAAATAACTATGTAAAGTTTGCTGGATTCTGTTGGCGAATAGTGCGAATCAATGGAGACAAAACAATAAGATTAATCTATGATGGAACAACATGTCATGCAAATGGAACAAATACAGCAGACTCAGTAGTAATGGGAGCAACAAATGCAGAAAAGTATTATGCAACAAGTGATGGAAAGTATAATAATTCCTCATATGTAGGATGGACTTACAGCTTGGGAAGTCAAAGAACAACAGGAGGAACAGCAAGTAATGCGAAAACACAAACAGAGAAATGGTATAATGCCAATATAACAGGAACAAATGCAAGTAAGGTAGCAGATGGAAAGTTCTGTAATGATAGAAATGTAGGAAAAAGTTCAAGTGGAGTTCAAGGAACATGGAGTGCAACGGGGGAAACATTCTATTATGCAGGATATAAAAGATTGCGTAGTGATTATGCACCAACGCTATCATGTAATTCAGGCGATACATATACACTCAAGGTAGGAGCAATAACAGCGGATGAAGTAGAATTTGCAGGAGGAAGAACAGCAAACAATACATCGTACTACTTGTACAACGGACAGAACTACTGGACCATGTCTCCGAATTACTGGAGTGGCCCTTACGCTAACGTGTTCCTTGTGAATGCTAATGGCTACCTCGACGGCACCGACGTGGGCAACACTCGTGGTTTGCGCCCAGTAATAAATCTGAAGTTTGATACACTATTTCAAGGCGGAGGAAATGGAACACAAAATAATCCATATGTTGTAATTTAATAAAAAAGAGGTTTTGGTATGAAATTTAAAATAGAAGAAAAAGAAGAATATATATTTCGTAATATAAGATTTAGTAAAGAATTATTTAATGAAATAAATAAAGTTAAAGGTGATGTAACCTTTACTAAATTTGTTATAGAAGCTATAAAGTTTGCTTTAGATAACATGGAAGATAATTAATTTTATCTTTCTTTTATTTGTCTAATTTTATAAAAACAAAAGACATCAACGCCCTATTTTTATCTATGATATTCATCTTGATAAAATAGAAGTCAATGTCATTTAAGAAATCGTTAGTAGGCACTTTTATGTTTTAATTCACTACTAATTTAATATAAAATTTTTTTGATAAATACAACCTAGATAGTTGTTACGCCATTAATTCCAATTGGTAAACCTATTATAAACCATACTATTAATAAAGCTAGTAATATTATACCTACTAACATGGTATATGGCATTTGATATCTTAATGTTTTAAATAGATTAATTGGTTTGGCACTTTGATTGTATTTTTCTAAATAAGCAAGATATATACAATAATAAGCCATTAATGGTGTTATACCCATAGTTACTGATTCGCCAAATCTAAATATTGTTTGACTAAATTCTGGAGATATACCAATATTCATAAGAGTTGGTACTGCTATACCTGCCATTATGGCCCACTTAAAGCTTGAGTTTGGTAAGAATAAAGTTGAAATCGCGGTTATAATAAATAATATTACTATTAATGGAAAAGCGCCTAAACCTTCTATGGTTAAGATATTTACTAAAGCTGCAGTTATAACTTCACCTATACCAGTTTTCTTAAATATGCTTATAAATGTTGAGGCTAAAAATATTAATACTAATGTCTTTCCGATTCCATCTAAACTATGACCTAAATCGTCACAGAAATCTTTATTGTTTCTAATAGTCTTAGCTCCAATACCGTAGAAGAAACCTAATATGATAAACAACATTGTTACTACAAAGACAAATCCATGACTGAAAAATGATGTTGGACTAAATAATTTATCAATATAGAATAACTTGGTATTATCTAGTAATGCTCCTGATAAAGGTAGGCCTGGAATAATACAATAAATAAATATTAATAAATATACTAAACCTGCTAGTCCTGCTAAAACTAATCCTTTTAGCTCTTTTTTATTTATCGTTAAATCTTCTTCTAAAGAACTTTCAGGAAATTCATACTTTGGTAATCTAGGAACTATAAAGTTTTCGGTAACGGATGTTATGACAAAAGCTAATATTATTATAGCTACTAACATAATAAATATAAAAGCTGTTGTTCCAAGAGCATAACTAGAATTTATCATATGAGAACCTAATAATGTATTTATTAAAAGCTCAGAATCTGTTGCGGTAAATAGTACACTTAAGCCTGTACCGGCACTAAGAGCTGCAAAAGATGATATTATTCCTATATAGGGATTACGTCTTCCATATTCAAATATCAAGGCACTTAGTGGTATCATAATAACATATGGTAAATTACCCATAACACTGGATAATAAACATATAAGAACTAGTACAAAAGTTACATTTTTCTTTTTAGCTTTTTTTGTTAATAGTGTTATTGCTGTTTTTAAGAATCCACTTTTTTCCATTACACCTATACCAATTAATATGATTATTAAACTTGATAAGGGAGTAAATGATATAAAGTTTGATACGGTATTGGTAAATATATATTTTAAACCACTTAAACTAAATAAAGATTCGACTGATACTAAACCTTGAGTATACTCTATATTAACATCACTTGCTATTTTGTTATAAGTTACGTGTGTTCCTAAAAGGTGCAAAAAACCACTTAAAACAATGGTTGCTACTATTAAAATTAGTAATGTCATTATAGGATCTAAGGTTATTCTATCTTTAATTGACCTCTTTTTCATTCTTTCCTCCTATTACTTTTTTTAACTTTTTTGTAAATTCTAAACGGTCAAGCATTACTTCACGTCCACAATTTAAACACTTTATTTTAATATCTACTCCCATTCTTGTTATTTGCCACTCATTTGTGCCACAAGCATGGGGTTTCTTCATTATTACTATATCATTTATATTAAATGTCTTGTCCATGATGTACCTCGATTTGATTATATGGAATCTTGATATTATTTTTATCATATGCTAGTTTTATTCTTTTTAGCATTTCTCTTCTGATGTTATATCTTTTATTTTGGTCACAATTAATCTTTACTAAGTATTTTATTGATGATGCACCTAAATCATTAATTCCTAAATATTCACTATCGGGTAAAATTAATTTTTCTACTATTGCTTTATCTATAACACCCATTAGTACTTTTTCGACTTTGCTTTCTTTTTCTTCATATGCTGTGTCTATCTCCAAATATAAATTGGCTTTCTTTTGAGATAAATTAACTATCGTATCAATGTTACGATTGGCTATAACCATTACTTCACCACTAGCTTTTTTTATCTTTGTAACTCTTAAACCTAATTCAATTACTTCACCTGTAAAATCATTATAAGTTACGGTGTCTCCTACGGCTAAATAGTTTTCTAATATTAATGATATGCCACTTATAAAGTCTTTTAAAGTATCTTGTAATGCTAAACCTAAGACAGCTCCAGCTACTCCAATACTAGCTATTAAACTCTTAGTATTAACTCCATAAAAATCTAATATTATTAAACCTGCGATAATATATATTATATATTTAAAAATACTTCCTATTAATTCAATTATAGTCTTTCTTCTTTTAGCTTCATAATCTGTCTTGCCTTTAATTAATATTTTAGAAACTACATTTTTAAATATTTTAACTAAAATTATAGCGATTATAATTGTTAGTAATGTTCCTAATACTTTCTTGGTTAAAACGAAATCTAAAATATTTTCAATAAATGTTTTAAAATTCATTTTTAATCACCTTCAATGTTTATATTTAATTCTTCTAATATACGAGTTAATTCTTCATCATCTTTGTATGGTATCTCTATTTTTTTATTGTTAATCTTTACTTTAACACCTAGTCTTTCACGACATAAGTTTTCATATATACTAAACTTTATATCAAATGTTGGTGCTCTATTTATGTTGTGCTTTTTAGGTATGTTTTCAGCATTAATTAATTTCTCGGTATCCCTTACACTTAAGCCTTCTCTTACTATTTTATATGCTAATTCATTAATCTTGTTTTCATCTTCTAGTTTACTTAAGGCCCTAGCATGACCCATTGATAACTCTTTTTTCTCAACTAATTTTATAGTACTCTCAGGTAGATTTAATAAGCCTAACATATTTGTTATATAACTTCTACTTTTAGAGAATTTGTGCGCTAACTCTTCTTGAGTTATATTATTTATCTTAATGATATTTTCATAAGCTTTGGCTTCTTCAATGGGATTTAAATTTTCTCTTTCAAT
This sequence comes from uncultured Mycoplasmatota bacterium, assembly GCA_947650775.1. Classification (GTDB taxonomy): domain Bacteria; phylum Bacillota_I; class Bacilli_A; order RF39; family UBA660; genus Caccenecus. Next base: position 1,380 of record CANSWQ010000032.1, on the reverse strand, counting down.
GTTTTCTATAAGAGCTATTTCCATCATTTCAACATCATTAAAATCTTTGATTATAGCGGGAATTGTTTTTAAACCTGCTAGTCTAGCTGCTCTTGTTCTTCTTTCTCCTGCAACTAATTCATATCCTTTGATACTTTTTTTAACAATTATAGGTTGAATAATTCCGTGTTCTTTAATTGAATTTGCTAATTCTTCTAATGTGTCATTATCAAACATAACACGTGGTTGATAAGGATTACTTCTAATTTCTTCTAAAGGTATTTCGGTTATACCTCCGGTTTCTTTACCCTCGTCAACTATCTCAGTTTCAAATTTGTTGAAATTGATTACTTCATTGGAAAATAATTGTTCTAATCCTTTTCCTAAAGCTTTTTTGCGATTAGTTTCCGTCACGTAATATCACTTCCTTTGCTAAATTGGCATATGCAATTGTGGCTTTACTTTTGGGGTCATATTCATTTATTGGCTTACCATGACTTGGAGCCTCTACTAATCTTACTAATCTTGGTATTATGGTGTTAAATACTTTATCTTTGAAATATTTTCTTACTTCTTCAATTACTTCTAAACCAATAATGGTTCTTCCATCTAACATGGTTAGTAATACTCCTTCTATTCTAAGAGCAGGATTCATACTTGATTGAACCATTATGATAGAATTTAATAACTGAGTAATTCCTTCTAATGCGAAAAATTCACATTGAACAGGAATAATTACCGAATCACTTGCGACTAAAGCATTCATTGTTGCTAAACCTAAAGCTGGTTGGCAATCAATTATAATATAATCATAGGTTTCTTTTACTTCTTCTATAGCAATTCTTAACTGCTCATTTTGATGGAATTCTGGGTCTTCTAACATCTTTTTTACGAATTCAACATCTACACCAGCAAGATTTATAGTTGATGGTAATATAGATAAATTCTTGAACTTAGTCTTTTTTATTGCCTCTTTAATACTACAAACTCCTGCCATTACTTCATATACATCATGGGAATAATCTCCATTTGATAATCCTAGTCCTGTTGTTGCATTCCTTTGAGGGTCTAAATCTATTAATAATGTCTTTTTTCCTTCTACTCCTAGGGCTGCAGCTAAATTGATACTGGTTGTGGTTTTTCCTACTCCACCTTTTTGATTAACTAATGATATTACTTTTGCCATAATGCTACACCTCTTTATATTATAATTAGATAACTAGAATTATTTTATCATATAATTCTCTTTTTGTCTTTAATTTTAGATAATTATTTTTAGTTTTTAAGCCTATCTTAGTATATTTTCATTTCTGTTATTAAATAGTCTAGGCTTATATCTGTTTTATCGCTTTTTATTTCTTTGGTTATTTGTTCTTCATAACATAAACCTATTTTTTTAAT
>CANSWQ010000031.1 GCA_947650775.1 uncultured Mycoplasmatota bacterium | reverse complement strand
TAAATCCAAAGGATACAACACCAGATTTTAGCAAAATTGCAACACTAGATGAAGGGGTATATCAAGTAAGCGATGGAATGTATGGAGGAACAAGTTACTACTGGAGAGGAGCAGTAACAAACAACTATGTAAAGTTTGCAAATAAGTGTTGGAGGATTGTCCGAATCAATGGCGATGGAAGTATGCGTTTAATCTATGATGGAGCAACATGTCATGCAAATGGAACAAAAACAGCAGAATCGGTTGTAATGGGAACAACGGATGCAGAGAAACACTATTCGACAACAAATGGTAAGGCTAATAATTCATCATATGTAGGGTGGACATATAGTTTGGGAAGTCAAAGAACAACAGGAGGAACAGCAAGTAATGCAAAAACACAAACAGAGAAATGGTATAATGCGAACATAACAGGAACAAATGCAAGTAAAGTAGCAGATGGAAAGTTCTGTAATGATAGAAATGTTACGGCAGCACCATCAGGTTGGAGCGGATATGTAACGACGTGGAGTGCAACAGGAACACAATTTGCATATGCGGGAGCAAAAAGATTATATGAAGCTTATACCCCAACACTAGCATGTAACTCAGGAGATGTATATACATTAAAGGTAGGAGCAATAACAGCAGATGAAGTAGAGTTTGCAGGAGGAAAGAACGAAAACAATAAATCATATTATCTGTACAACGGACAGAACTACTGGACCATGTCTCCGTACATCTGGGATGGCAGCGCTCGAGTGTTCATTGTGAATTCCTATGGCTCCCTCGGCAGCGGCCTCGGCGTGCATGGCCCTTATGGTTTGCGCCCAGTAATAAATCTGAAAGCTGATACACTTTTTGCAACGGGAGGAACAGGAACACAATCAAATCCATACGTAGTCTCATAGAGATACGTATGGAAGTGAAACACTAACAAGAGAGTGTAGAGTGGTTCAAAATGACTTTTCATTTTTGATTGGTACTTTACTTGTACTAAAGAAAATTGATGGAGGTATGTAACTTTTGACATAGTATGTATAACTCATCTAAATGTCAAAAGTTACACTAAGTAAACATGAATGATTGGGTTGATTAATAGTATCTTGCCTATAATGCTTCTTTTCTAGTTATGAGCAAATATTATAATACTATAGAGAGTTTCTCTCTTTTTTGTTTTAGTTTTGTTTTTATTTCATATAATTTAGTGGTGATATGTATGGATAAAAAAGATTCTTTTAAATTGTTTGCTAAGACTCATCCTGAACTTATTAGTAGTGTTAAGTCTGGTGAGGCTTCTTGGCAAAAGTTATATGAAATATATGATATATATGGAGAAGATGATAGAGCTTGGAATACTTACTTTAATAAAAGTACATCTACCTCTAATACTTCTTTTAGTGGAATTTCTGATATAGTTAAAAATATTGATATGGAAAGTGTACAAAAACATATTAATACTGCGCAAAAAGCTTTAGGTTTAGTTCAAGAATTAACAGGTAAAGGAACTAGTGTGGGTGATATAAAAACACCGGTAACACCAAGACCTATTAATAAATTCTTTGAGGATTAATTATGCAGATGAGAGTTTTATTAGAAATAAAAAAAGATAAAAAAATGTGGGATTTATTAAAAATTAATTCTTATTGGATTAAAGATTTAAATAGAAATTCTTCTAATATAAAAAGATTTAAAGATGATATGAAAGTTAAATATAAACTTAGAACTACTGATAAAATAAGTGATGCGATTGATAATATTGATTTAATTAGTAATGTTTTAGGAGCTTTAAAATAAAATTGGAGATTATGACTAGTCTCTTTTTTAATTTATTGTTATAATTGTTAAGAGGAGAGAAGCTATGGAAAAATTTATACCTGATATGTATCAAAAAAATATATATGATATTAATTATGATTTACTTAAGAAAAAGGGAATTAAATGTCTTTTATTTGATTTAGATAATACTATAGTACCTGTTAAAAGTGATAAACCTAATAAAAAAATAAAAGAGTTTTTTGCTTATTTAGAACGAGATTTTAAAGTTATAATTATATCTAATAGTAATAAAAAAAGATTGATACCTTTTAAAGAAGGTTTAAATATAGATGTAGCTTGTTCTAGTCACAAACCTTTTAAAAAGAAATATGTAAAAATTATGAAATTATATAATTTTAAAGATCATGAAATAGCAGCGATTGGAGATCAACTTTTAACTGATATATTGGGCGCTAATAGAATGGGAATAACTTCAATACTAATTAATCCAATTGGTGAATATGAAAAGTTTGGAACTAAAATTAATAGATTCTTAGAAAGTTTTATTAAAAGAAGTTTAAAAAAGAAAAATATTTTAGTAAAGGGACATTATTATGAATAAGAGATGTATTGGTTGTGGTCTTATTTTACAGGATTTTAATAAGAATGAAAAAGGTTATACTCCTAATATAGATAAAGAATATTGTATGCGTTGTTTTAGACTTAAAAACTATGGGGAAAAAAATATAGATGAAACTATAAATATGGAAGATATATTTAATAAAGTGAATAAAGGTAAGGGTGTTGCTTTCTTTTTTGTAGATTATCTAAATATTAATAATTATACGATTAATTTGTTTAAAAAGATTAATTTAAAAAAAGTTTTAGTAGTTAGTAAAATTGATATTTTAAGAAAAGATATGAAATTTAATAAAATAAAAAAATGGTTGGAAGATGTTTATGATATAAATGATGATATATTATTTCTTAGTACTAAAAAAGGTTATGGAGTTAATAGTATTTTAAATTATTTAGATAATATAAATATTAATATCGCTTATATAATGGGTATTACTAATGCGGGTAAATCAACTTTTATTAATAAACTTTTAGCGCTACATAATGTAAATAAAGAAATACTTGTTAGTGATAAACCTAATACAACTTTAGATTTTATTCCAATACATATAGATAATTATAAGATATATGATACTCCAGGTTTATTAATTCCTAATATGAATTTAAAATTATTAAAAAGAGAAATTAAACCAATTACTTTTAATTTAAAAAAGATAACAACATTAATGTTTTTAGATTATAAAATAACTTTTTTAAATCCTACTAGTATTACTTGTTACTTTAATATAAGTGATATTAAAAGAGGATATAAGAAAATTGTTGGCGAAAAAATGAAAGTTGGATCTAATATAGATGTTGTAATCCCTGGTGTTGGATTTATTAATGTTAAAGAAGCTGGAGAGTTAATAATTAATAATAGAAATATAGAAGTAAGAGATTCTATTAGTGGTGAAGAATATGAGTAAAATTCATGTAATGAGTGAAAACTTAGCTAATAAAATAGCAGCGGGTGAAGTAGTTGAGAGATGTTCTAGTATTGTTAAAGAATTAGTAGAAAATAGTATAGATGCTCATGCCGATAGTATTACAATTAATTTAATTAAAGGTGGCTTAGATAAAGTTCAAGTTATTGATAATGGGGAAGGTATGGATAGTAAAGATGCTAAGTTAGCATTTGGAAGACATGCGACTAGTAAACTTATTCGTGATGATGATTTATTCTTTATTAATACAATGGGCTTTAGGGGTGAGGCGCTTCCTTCTATTGCAAGTGTTTCAGAAGTAGAACTTATTACTAGTAATGGAGATACTTCTAGTTATATTCATATTAAAGGGGGAGAAATATTAGAAGAAAATGCGGGAGATTTAAGAATTGGAACAAGTATATCTGTTCAAAATCTTTTTTATAATACGCCTGCTCGTTTAAAATATTTAAAAGCCGAAAATACAGAACTTTATAACTCTGTTAATTTAATTGAAAAATTGGCACTTGCTCATCCTAATATTAAATTTACTTTAACTAATAATGAAAAAGTAATACTTAAAACTAGTGGTAGTGATAATTTACTTAAAACTATTCATGAGATATATGGGCTTAATGTGTCTAATAAAATGTTGGAGTTTAAGGCGAGTAATAATGATTTTGATATATATGGTTATATTTGTAAACCAGAAATATTAAAGTCTAATCGTAATGATATGAATACTTTTGTAAATGATAGAGTAGTTCGTAATTTGGAAATTAATAGAGCAATAAATGATGCATATTACACTTATAAACCAGAAGGTAAATATCCGGTTGTAGTACTGAAAATTAATACAGATCCTACTTTGGTAGATGTTAATATTCATCCGACTAAACAAGATATTAAGTTATCTAAAATGAATGATTTATATGATTTAATATATAATACTTTGAAAGACACTTTATATCAAAATTTACTTATTCCTAATGCTTTAAAAAGTGATAGTGTTAGTATTATTAAAGATAGTGTTATCGCTGATATAGTATCAACAATGGCTAAGAATCAGGAAAAAGAAAATGTACAAACTGAACTAGATTTTAAAATAGAAGTTAATCAAAATGAAAGTAATGATAAAGAAAAATCTTTAGAACTTAAAACTAATGAGGAATTAATTATTAATAAAGAAATGAAATCTCTCGTTTTATATCCTGTAGGTTTAGCTTTAGGAACTTACATTATAGCAGAGAATGATGAAGGTGTTTATTTAATTGATCAACATGCTGCCCAGGAACGTGTTAATTATGAAAGATATATGAGGGCACTTAGAGAAAGAAAAACAACAACAACGAGACTTTTAATTCCTATTACGGTTGAACTTTCCACTAGTGATTTTGTTATTTTAAAAGATAACTTGGATGTTTTAATAAATATGGGATTTATAATAGAAGAGTTTGGAGTTAATACTTTTAAAATAGAAGGACATCCTACTTGGATACTCGAAAATCATGAAGAAGAAAGTGTAAGAAAGATTATTGATTTAGTAATTCTTAATAAAAGTAGTTTTGATCCTGTTAAATTTAATGAAAGTATTGCTATTACTTTAGCTTGTAAAATGAGTATAAAAGCTAATATGAGAATTAGCCATGAAGCACAAGAAGAACTTTTAAATGAATTAGTTCTTTGCGATAATCCTTATAATTGTCCGCATGGAAGACCAACAATTATTAAATTTAGTATTTATGATTTAGAAAGAATGTTTAAAAGAGTTATGAACTAGCATTCTTTTTTTGACTTTTAATGAAAAAAGTGCTAAAATATTTTCCGTTTTATTGAAGGGGTGTTTTTATGGAAAAATATACATTAACTAGGTTAAAAGCTCTTTTTATGGCTTCAGTACTGACAGCGACATTAAGTTCTTGTGGGAAAAAGTCACAAAATATAGAGGCTCCTAATTTTAAAAGAGTATTTGAAAGTTCTTTTGGTGTTTGTTTTAATACCTCAGGAAGAATGGCAACTGATGAGTTAAATAAACTTATAGAAAATAAATTAAAAGAAGAGGAAAAACAAAGAGAAGAAGAGAGCCGTGTAACAGTAGATGATGTACTCGTTTCTTTTGAAGATTCTGCATTTAATGAAGAAACTAAAGCTTTTCTTAAAGAATTTTTAAATGCTAATGATTTAAACCAAGATGTATTGAAATCTTTTATAGAAGCTCCACAGGAAGGTAGAAATTATTTTGCTCAATTACTTGATGCTGGGATTTCACATTTTCCTTTTGGATATAGTGAGTCTCTATTTGATGAAGTAATTAATAATTTAGAATTACAACTTTTTGATAATAGAAAAGGAATTATAGAGGATGCTCCAAATACGTATATTCAACTTGTTAGAGTGAAACAATTAGATAATTATAATGTTTATAGGCCTTTTAATATGTTTTTAGGGTTTGGTAATACTTTAATTATTACAGATTTAGATAATAAAATAGTCGCTCATACCTGTAATGGATATGTAGAAATTGAAGGAAAGAAATTTCAATTAACTAATTTTAATTGGAAATTAAAAAAATTAGGTTTAGAACGTATGGCCAGAAGAAATTATAGTATGGCTGATTTAAAACAGATTCAATGTGCTATTAGTAATTATGCGGGAGGTCGTAATAGTTCTTATATTAAAACTTCAGATGTTATTGTTTTTGATACAGCAAAATGTTTAATTAGTGAAGATATTGATGGTAGACGTCCATATTATTTCTTAGAATACTTAGGAAAAGACGTTTTTAATACTGGGGGATATATTTATAGAGATATTCTTAATAAGAATGCTATCGCTTATTTTTATCAAAATGGTTCTAAGAGTTATTTTATATATGAAGATTTAACTAAAGTGTTTGATGAAGAATTTTATAATAGCACTGGAGAATGTGTATATATTGAACCTTTTTCTATAGATTCACATTACTTTGCAAGTGGAGAAATGTATTTTAGTAGTCTAGATTCATTTCTTAAGAATAAGGGATGCCCAGAATTAGTTATAGGAGAGTATACTACTAGTTATAATATTATGAATATATGTAGGGAAGTTACAGAAAGCTTCTTGGCAGAGATAATTTCTGATAAAGATAGCTTATTAGCACTTTAAGATTAGATATTAGATTTTAATATCTTTTTTATTGAAGATTTTTCTTGTTTATATTATAATAATATTACTAAGAGTAAACTTTAAGGCAGAAGTATTACTTCATAGAATAAAATCTCTTAAACTAGTAAAATATAATAGTGGAGAGTGAAGCAGAATGACAACGTTTAAAAGAGATTTTATTTTTAGAGATAATGTTATTGAAATAGTATCTAAAAATGTTAGAAAATATAGAAAGCTAGCAGGGATAACTCAAGAACAATTAGCTTTAGATATTGGAGTTTCTAATGATTTTTTAAGAAGATTTGAAACTACTTTAGGTAAAGAAGGTATGGCTTTAAATACTTTATATAAAATATCTATTGTATTAAATGTTTCTATGGATAAATTTTTTATAGAATAAAAAAAGCTTTCAATTTTTTCTAAACAATAGTACAATATAATTGGTGATGTTAATGAATGGATATGAATTTAATCCAGAGATGTATAAGTTAGTAGCAAGAAATGTAGTTAAATATATGAATATTAAGAATGTAACAATTAGTTATTTGGCTAAATGGGCAGAGATTAATGAAAAGTTTTTAGATAAATTTTTAAATGATAATACTGATACAATTATTTCAATTTATGATTTATATAAAATAAGTGTTATATTAGAAGTTGGAATGAATGTATTTTTTGAAGAATAAAACCACTATTAAAAGTGGCTTATTTTTTTCTTTCTAAAACATATAATTTTTCATTTTCACTAAATATTGTTCTTTCTTCATAATATATGGGAATCCCACTAGAATAATCAGTAACATTTACAGCTATTCTAGTTAAATCTAAAGATACATTAATACTTTCTTTTTCATCTTTTCTACATATTCTTCTTATTAAATAACAATAGTATCCTTCTCTTTCTAAAGGTCCAGGAATAATTGGAATATTTATTAAATGCTTGTTAATAAAGCCTAATTTAGCTTTAATAACTTCTAAAGAATCGTTTCTATTAACATGAAAGTATTCATAAAAATGGTTAGAGTGAAACATTTCATTTCTTAATTTGGTCCAAAAATAAACTAAATTTTTAATACCTAAATTTGCATCAATTCTATCTATTTCTTCTGGACTTAGAATAGTTAAAAAAGGATATTCTTTTAATACAAAATCTCTATTATTACTTTTTAGTTCACCAAAATGGGATGTTCTATTGCCAATCTGATTATTTAATAAATCATTTATAGGACATAAATAAAACCAACCATTATCTCCTTCTGCAATAATTGCATATAATGGTATTTTGGTTTTGGTAGCTTCTATTTTAATAGCATTAATATTAAATGATGCGAAAAGATTTATATAAAAATCGGCGAGGGTACTACAATTAATAAAAGGAAATCGATTAATATTTTTTTCAAGTTCATATTCTTTTTGCTCAGGACTAGCTAAAAAGAATACAATGTCTCTAGCAAGAAATGGAGCTAGTTTAACATATAAGTGTCTTATTATATAATTTTTAGGCCAAGATTTATTAACCGATTTTATTATTTCTTCTATATTCATATTTTTTCCTCTTTAAGGGTTTATTTTAGCATAATTATTATTTATTAGCAAATGGATTTTATTTTACATTTTTTTCTTTTTTTAAAATATATTTTTATTAGGAAGTGAAAA
>CANSWQ010000030.1 GCA_947650775.1 uncultured Mycoplasmatota bacterium | reverse complement strand
AAAAGTTTAGTTTTTGATTAAAAGCCTTTATTTTAAGGCATATATATAAGAAAATAAAGTTGTTTTACTACTAATTTACTACTTTAGAAAGAGTTTTGATAAAGAGTCTTGATATGTTAAATTAAAAAAGCAATTAGTTAATGTGTTCTAATTGTTTTTTTATTTTCTAAAAATTTCGGTCTACAAAAAATTCTCTAATATCTACTTCTAAAACTCTAGATATACGATATAGTACGGCGATACTAAATGATTGTTGAACTTTAGTAGACTCAATATTACTAATTAGACTATGACTCAAATCTGTTTTTTCGGCTAGTTGCTCTTGTGTCATTTTCCCGTAGGAACTATATTTACTATTGTTATGTAATCTAAAATACTTAATATTCTTACTTACTAATTCATAAATAAACCTATCGTCTTCAGGACTAAAATTCATATTATCACCACCTATATATATTTTCCCATTTATGGTAGAATATTATAATATGCGTATTATAGGTAAATATTTCTATAATAAGTGGTATTTTGCAAAAAATTGTGATATACTAATATAGAACTGGTGGAGTTTAGAAATTGAGAGGTGAAAAAATGAGTAATCTACTAGAAAAAGGAAAGGATATTTTTATAAAGATTAAAAATCAAGTTATAAAAATAGGAGTTAAAAAAGTGGCTATTGGTGGAGTTATTGTTATGGTTGGTATAACTGGAATCGCTTTATTAAGTGGTGGAAGTAGTGATAAAGTAGTTTTAGCAAATGTAGTACACCCCACATCAACAGAGTACCCATATTATACATTTAACGAAGTTAAAAATTATAAAAAGGTAAATGTTAGTGGAATTAAATTAAAGCATAAGGAAAATAAGGTAAATAATAATAAAACACTTGCAGGAGATGTTGAATATGAATTTACTATACAAAATACTTCTAAAGAAACAATTGATAATATTGGTTATACTTTCTTTGTTTTGGATACAAACGGAAGACCTTTTGCTATAAGAAATAAAGATAAAATAACTTTAAAATCAGGAGAAAAAAAGAAAATAAAAGTATCTAGTATATGGTGTGATGATGATTGTGATAAACAAACTACTCAAGTAATTTTTATGGATAATTATGACAAAGACTATGCTATTTTAAATGTTTATCAGTTAATTAGTACAAATTCAGATTATACAATTAGTACAAAGGAATTATAGGAAAGGAAAAAGAAAAATGAAAAAATTAAAATATTTAGGTTTAATTATGATTATAACATTTATGTTAACAGGTTGTGGGGAAAAAGATAGTACAAGTGGTGGTATTGATAATGGAAGTAATAAGAAAGTAAGTTATTATACAAATGCAGAAACTATTTACTTTAATGCAGAAACTGGAAAAGTATGTAGTGATTATAAAGAAGAAAATAGTAAGGTTGAAAATACTAAAGGTTGTTTAAAATGGTATCTATATAGTGATAATGGAAATAAGACCGTAAATTTACTTTTAGACCATAATATAACTCAAAAAATGATTTGGACTGAAAAAAGAGAATATAAAAATGGTCCTAATAGCGAATTTTTAGACACTTTAAAGAATAAGACACAAGACTGGAAAGGTGTTAAAGATAGAACTGATAAATATAGTTTAAAAGATGGGGAAATAGATTATACAATTGATTATACAGGTTATAAAGCAAGAATAATATCTCAAGAAGAAATTATGAATATTATAAAAGATACTTACTCAAATGGAGAAGATAATAATATGATTTATTTTAATAAATCAACTTGTAGTAATAAAGATTATAGTAGTAAATGTGAATTTGGTTGGTTATTTGATAGAACTGGAAGTGGCTGTAAATCTGTTGGTTGTTATAATGATGGTGGCGACGAATATTGGACTAGTACGGCTTATTTAGATGACAAATATTCCCCAGTATGGGCAGTAAAAAGTAATGGAGTAATTCGCCACGAAACAGTTGGTTTTAAAGACACAGGAAAAGGAATAAGACCAGTAATCACAATTGATAAATCAATAATTAAATAATTAAAACAAGAAGTAGTATTTATAAGGTTTTAAAAGATTTTAGATACTACTTTTATAATGGATAAAATGGTGGTAAAAATGGGAATAAATGATAAAGAATTAGTTAATAAGGTTATAGATTTATGTTTGATATATGGAATAAAAGACTCCCAACTTTATATGGAATTTTTAGATAATCAAATAAAATTCTACCGAACTGAATTAAATTTTCTAAAAGATAATAAACTTTTTTTCTTTCAAAAGAAGAAATTAGAAGAACATAATAAAAAAATAGAAGAATACGAGCAAAAAATCTTTGATGCATATAGGAAAATAGAAGAAGAATTTAATTTTATAATTGAAATGCAAAATAACATTGATAATACATCAAAATAATTTTGGTACAAATAATTGTGATCCAAAATTATTTTTTGTTTGAGTCTATATTATATTGGTAATAAATGGTATAATTGTAATGAAAGGACGGGCTTTATGGTTAATGAAATAAAAAATCAAGATAGTATCAAAATTGACGATATTTTTTATACTGATAGACATTGTGGAGTAAAAGGACACTATATACAATTTTTCCAAGTTGTCGATGTAAAAGAAAATAACCAAGTTATATTAAGGGAAGTTAAACAAATACTTGATTCACATAACGAGGAAAATAAAGCACTTGTTATTCCATCTAAAAATCAATTTAAAGATAGTAGCGTCTTTATAGAGGACAATAACATTGGAATAGTAAAATCAATAGAATATGATGTTAATAGTAAAAATAATGACACGCCTTATATAATTATGTCCCCTCTTACTTCTAAAAATAAAGAGTCTATAAGTATCAATGCTTATTTATGGGACGGACAACCAAAATGTCATTATAACGATTTATTTGAGTATGTAAATAAAGAAAAAATATAATTTTTAATAGGAGGTATATTTATATGTCAAAGGAAATAAAAAATCAATATGGTGTAAAAATTGGAGATATATTTTATTTTGATAAAAATCAATTTATACAATTCTTTCAAGTTGTTGCTTTAAAGGGAAAAAGCCAAGTTACTATAAAAGAGGTTGAATTAGAAAAAGTAGGAGAAGATGAGTATAAAAAAGCCCTTGTAATACCCCATCTAAATCATTTTAAAACTGAATGCCTTTATATAGAAGATAATAATATTGGCGCAACAAAAACTATAAAAAAATATGACGATGGTCGCCTTTATATAAGTTTTAATGATTTTTTTAATAGAAACCCTGATGGAACATTATTTCTAAAAATGTCTTATTATCAAATAGCCAATTTATGGGACGGGCAACCAAGAATACATTGCCTTAACTATTATTAAAATATTTTTTAAAGGAGCATGAGATATGAATAATTTAAAAGAAGAATTTGACAAAAATTTTGAACTAGACAAAGAAATAAATAAAACCTATGTTGAGGTTATGGAAGTAGTAAAAAAGACACATAAACCTACCCTACAAAAATTTATTGACGAAACGGGACTAGGTAAAGGAACTTTTTATAATCTAACTAATGGCTACAAAAAACCACTCATGACATCGCTTGTTGCGTTTGCAGTAGTATTTAAAATCAATTTAAAAAATGTTGAAGATTTACTACGAGCATGGGGACTAGGTTTTGAGCCAGGTAATAAAGTACATCATGCCTACTCACAACTTATAGAAAAATTTAGTGGTAAATCAATGGCAGAATGTAACGAATTCTTAAAAGAAGTCGGAATTTATGAAAAATATTGGTTAAATGATGGTAGAGAAACTAGACAATAATTAAAAATTAGAGCATATTTTCAAAAAATATGTTCTTTTTTTTATGTCTTGAAACGAAAATTTCCATCATTGGTGGAATTTTTAACCCCTAAAATAAACACTTTCTAAATTATAAACCTTTAAAACCCTTTATTTATAAGGCTTTAATTTCCATCGTCGGTGGGCTACGAAATTCAAAATTCTTGCTAGAATGGACTTGTAATTTGAAAGGCGTCAACTAAAATTACACAAAATTTAACGAAAGGAGCAAATTGTAAACATGATAAATATTGAGTTACCTTGCAAAGTTGAGGAACGCGTAAGTGCTAAAACTGGGAAATCTTACATTGTAGTAGCAATTAGAGTTGATGACGACTACGAAATGTTACTATTCCCAAGCAACGAACAACAAGCAGTTATTCGTATGGCGTTCAAAAATAGCAAACCAAAATTTAAAACAAGTCAACAAGACTAATTAAACCCTTAATGTTACATCTTTCTATTATTTTAAATAGTAGTTAGATTAACATTAAGGTAAATTTATAAAAATTATTGCTACATGCTACATGCTACATATAAGGGGTAATACTAGCCCTTATATGGTGGGGGCTTAAGTGGCTACGCCACTCGCCCCACTCATGGGCGTGTATTAACTAGTATATGTATTAGCGCATTAGTTCTTTGAAAATTTAATAATAATCTAAACTATAAAAAATAGGAGTGATAACATGGCAGATAATAGCCAAAGTCGTAAATGGGCTTTAACGATAAATAACCCACTAGAACATGGCTTTACGGATGAAGTAATAAAAGAAACTTTGCAAAAATTCGCTCTTGACTACTATTGTATGTGTAAGGAAATCGGAAACGAAACCCAAACGCCTCATATTCATATATTTATATATTCAAAATCGCCGATTCGCTTTACAACGATACAGAGTCGCTTTAACAAAATAGCACACATAGAAAAAGCCTATGGGACTATACAAGATAATATTGACTATGTAAGAAAAACGGGCAAGTTTGAAAATACAGACAAAGCCGAAACATCTATTGAGGGCAGTTTTGAAGAATACGGAACGATACCATCGGAACTACAAGAAAAAGACCCCATTATAGGGCAATTATTAGAGGATATTAAAGATGGCAAGTCAAACATCGAAATAATAGAAAATAACCCACAATGGGCTTTAAAAATACGAGATATAGACTTAATTAGAGAAACTTATCTTGCAGACAAGTACATGAAAGAAAATCGCGACATCATAGTAACTTATGTTTATGGTAAAACGGGCGTTGGTAAGACACGAGATATATACAAAAGGCATGGTGCTAAAAATATATGTCGTATCACGAATTATACAAGTAGTAGAGGTGTGAATTTTGACTCATATAAAAGCACTATGAATACCCTAGTTTTTGAGGAATTTCATAGTCAAATACCCATCGGCGATATGCTTAATTATACCGATATATACCCCCTTATGCTACCCGCGAGATATAGCGATAAGGTGGCTTGTTACACTTATGTCTATATAACTTCAAATGTTCCCCTAGAGGAGCAATATTATGACTTACGATGTAGTTTAAAGTATAGAGAAGTTTGGGACGCATTTTTGCGTAGAATTCATAACATAATTGAGTACAAAATTGATGGTTCAATTATAGAACATAAATTAACTAAAAAATTGGAGGAATTAGAAAATGAAAAATAAAATAATGAATATATTAAAAAAAATAAATTATATTAAGACTTATATTGTGTTGTTATACATAATAGTAGCACAATTATTATGGCACTCAAGAGGCTATGTAATAGATTACATGCTTTCAAAAGCCACAACTGAATTACAAATAAAAATGCTAAATGTAGTAGTAAATATTGGACTTGCACTACTTTTAACGCTAATCTTAATAGCACTAATAATAACTTTAAAAAGACATAATAAAGCCAAAGAAGAAGAACAAAAAAATGTTCAAGATGTCGGCTTAAAAAATGAAAGTGGCGAATATACGGAAATAATTGATATTTTAGATGGCGAAGAAGAAAACGAGTTTATATATGTTATAGACTCTAAAAACATTTCTATTGAAAAATTAAGAGCAAGACAAGACGATGTAGAATCGGCTTATCATATAGATGTACATTATATGACACCAAGAATACCAACAAAATATATCAATGTTTATGCAACACCTAGAGATTTATTACACCCTAAACTATTCCAAGTAACCCTAAATGACAACTTACTAGACGACTTTTTATCGGCTTTAGTAGTTGGAAGTACGGGAAGTGGTAAAACATATTTTACACATCAATTACTAGGAAAAATAGCCTTAAATAAATCTTGTAATGGTGAAGATGTACGAGTATTTATAAGTGATATAAAAAATGAAGATTTTAGACAATTTAAAAATCGTCCTAATTATTATGGTATCAATGCAATAGATGGAATTAAAGAGGTCCATAAAATACTTAAAGAGCGTATGGAAAATGACGAAGACAACGAAGATAAAGAAACAATTATTCTTTTAATTGAAGAATATGCAGTACTTCTCAATTCAATAAAGAATAAAAGTGATAAAGAGGAAATTAAAGATATGGTTGCAGATTTATTGTTTATAGGGCGTAGCAAAAAAATAATAACAATAGTAAGCCTACAAAGAGCAGACGCAGAATACTTTGTAAGAGGTGCTAGAGAACAATTTAAAAAAATAATTTTGATGGGCGAAATATCCGATACTCAAAAGAAAATGCTTTTAGACGAAAAAAAGCAGAAACAAATTAGAGAAGTTAATAAACAAGGATATGGATACCTTTGCGAAGATGGAAAAATGAAAGTTACGCGTATTCAAGTAGCAAAAATTTCACAAAAGGACAAAGAAGAAATTGACAATATTATAAGTAGTAAGATGGTTTAAATGGTGGATAATATCAACTATCAAGAGTCTTGTAAAAATATGGTATATGTTCCTATAAGTGAAAAATATACACTTACTATTGAAGAAGCGTCAAAGTATTTTCGTATTGGCGAAAATAAACTTCGTAAACTAGCAGAAGAAAACTTAAACGCAAGTTGGGTTTTAATGAACGGCAACCGAATTCAAATAAAAAGAAAACAATTTGAAAAAATTATTGATACTTTAAATGTAATTTAATGAAAATTGAGCCTTATATGTGATATAATGTTATTGCATATCAAGGCTCTTTCTATTATTGAAAGGAGCAAAAAAATATGATAGAAAAAAGACGCGATAAAAAAAATCGTATTTTACATAACGGAGAGAGCCAAAGAAAAGATGGAAGATATGTTTATAAATATACCGATAGTTTCGGCAAACCACAATTTATATATGCTTGGAAGTTAGTACCAACCGATAAAACACCAAACGGGAAACGCGACGACAAGTCATTAAGAGAAAAGGAACAAGAAATTTTAAAGGACATTAACGACGGAATCGACACCATAGGTAAAAAAATAAGTGTATGTCAATTATATGCTAAAAAGAATAATCAACGACCAAATGTTAAAGATAGCACTAAAAATGGACGCAATAGACTTATGAGATTACTAGAAGAAGATAAAATTGGTACTTGCCCTATTGAAAATGTTAAGATGTCAGACGCCAAAGAATGGGCTATACGCATGAAAGAAAAAGGAATAGCCTATCAAACAATAAAAAATGATAAGCGTTCATTATATGCGGCGTTTCAAATGGCATTACAAGACGACTATGTAAGAAAAAACCCGTTTGAATTTAAAATTGACGATGTGATAGAAAACGATACCGAGAAGAATATACCCCTTACATTAGAACAAGAAGAAAGCCTATACTCTTTTATTCAAAATGATAAAACATACTCTAAAAACTATGACGAAATTATTTTAATAAGAGAAACGGGACTTCGTATATCGGAATTTTGCGGACTGATAGACACCGACCTAGATTTTGATAATAGACTTATCAATGTAGAACGCCAACTTTTAAGAAATACCGAACGAGGTTATTATATTGACGACACTAAAACTGATAATGGTGTGAGAAAAGTACCTATGAGCGACAAAGCGTATGAAATCTTTATGCGTATAGTAAATAATCGTAAAAGCACAAACACTATTGTTATTGATGGTTATAGTGGTTTCCTATTCTTAAAAAAAGATGGATACCCAAAAGTACGCAACGACTATGAAAGTATATTTAAAGGAATTGTTAAAAAGTATAATAAATGTCATGAGGAACAACTTCCTAGAAAAATGACACCTCATACTTTAAGACATACATTTTGCACGAATTGGGCTAACGATGGTTTAAACCCTCATACATTACAATACATCATGGGACATAAAAATATTGAAATGACATTAAGTTATTATACGCACCCTACCTATATGTCGGCAAAAGCAGAGATGGAAAGAATAAATAAGCAAAAGCAATTTTACTACGAATTTACTACTTTTGAAAGCGAAAATATAAGAAATTATAAAAATATATGTGAACATCTTCCAAAATTAAAAATGTCTTAAATGCTTATAAATAAAGGTTATAACGACATTTAAGAACTTATAAAAACTTATTCAAAAATTTACTATCTTTTT
>CANSWQ010000029.1 GCA_947650775.1 uncultured Mycoplasmatota bacterium | reverse complement strand
AAATAAATAGTAATACACCAGTAAAAGGAACAACAAACACATATAAATTTACAGGCTTAAGTGCAGGAACAACATATACAATCAAAGTATATGTAAAAGATGCAGCGGGAAATCAAAGTGATACAACTACAAAGAGTGTGCAAACAACACCAAATACAGCTAGTGAAACAATCCTTGGAAACATAACAGTTAATACAGGTACACCAGATTTTAGTCAAGTAGCCACGACCAATGAAGGGGTATATAAAGTAGAAGATGGAATGTATGGAGGAACGAGTTACTACTGGAGAGGAGCTTCAACCACTAATCATGTAATATTTGCAGATAAATGTTGGAGAATAATAAGAATAAATGGTGATGGCTCAACAAGATTAATATATAATGGACCAGTAAAAACAGGGAATACATGTGCAGGAAATGGCTCTAATGTAGAATCTTTAGTAATAGGATCAAAAGATGCAGAAAAGTATTATGCAACAAGTTATGGACAATATAATAATTCATCATATGTAGGGTGGACCTACACACTAGGAGTTCAAAGAACAACAAGTGGAACAGCAAGTAATGCAAAGACCCAAACAGAGAAATGGTATAATGCCAACATAACAGGAACAAATGCCAGCAAAGTAGCAGATGGAAAGTTCTGTAATGATAGAAATACAGGCCAGCCATACTCCGGCTGGGATGGATATGTAACAACATGGAGTGCAACAGGAACAGCTTTTGCATATGCAGGAGTAGATAGATTATGGACCAAATATCAGCCAACATTGTCATGTTCATCAGGGGATATATATACATTAAAAGTAGGAGCAATAACAGCAGATGAAGTAGAGTTTGCAGGAGGAAAGAACGAAAACAATAAATCATATTATTTATACAACGGACAGAACTACTGGACCATGTCTCCGTATGCTTGGAATGACACTAATGCTTTCGTGTTCTTTGTGAATGGGAATGGCGACCTCAACGGCGTCAACGTGAACTACTATGGCCTTGGTTTGCGCCCAGTAATAAATCTGAAGGCTGATACACAGTTTCAAGCAGGAGGAAATGGAACACAAAATAGTCCATATATCGTTCAATAATATTTAGATAGATTCTTGCCCATATAGCTATATTTCATTATATTCGACTAAAATGATAATTCTAATAACTTTATTTATATATGGGCAAGTATTTGTTTTTTATGAAAGGTTTTATCCCTTTCTTTTTTTGTTTTAAAAATACTTAATTAAACATATATTTATGTAGGTGAAGCCTATGAAAAAGATTATAGTATTTTTAGTAGTATTTATAATATTTCCAATTAAAGTATTAGCGCTTAGTGCTACTAATTGTGTAGTAATGGACTTAAATAGTGGACGAGTCTTATATAATTTAAATGGTGATGAAGCCAGACTAATCGCTTCTATTACTAAGATAATGACCTGTTTAATCGCAATCAACTATAGTGATTTAGATAAAATAGTTGTCGTTGATGAAGATATATTAAAAGCTTATGGTTCAAGTGTTTATTTGAGTGTTGGTGAAGAAATAAAATTAATTGATTTATTATATGGCCTAATGCTTAGAAGTGGTAATGATGCCGCAGTTGCCATCGCTAATACTGTTGCAGGTTCAATGGAAAACTTTGTTTATTTAATGAATGAATATGCTAGTACAATTGGCATGAAAAATACCCATTTTGTCAATTCTCATGGTTTAGATAACAATGGAGTAGGTAATAAATCTAGTGCTTATGATATGGCTTTATTAACTAAAGTAGCAATGCAAAATGATACATTTCGAAGTATTTTTGGTTCAAGAAATTATAAAGCCAGTAGTAACTTAAAAGATTATGTCTGGGCTGGTAAGAATAAATTATTTAGTATGTATGAATATACTACTGGTGGTAAAACAGGGTATACTATGGCCGCTCATAAAACCTTAGTTACAACTGCTTCTAAAGAAAATAAAAATTTAGTAGTAGTAACACTTAATGATTCCAATGATTTTGTTGATCATAAAAACTTATATGAAAAATACTTTAAAGAATATGAAGCTGTGCTTGCTTTAGATAAAAATAATTTTAAAGTAGATAATAATCAATATAAAAATACCGAGCTTTATATAAAAAAAGAATATTATGCGTTAGTAAAAGAAAACGAAAAGAATGATTTAAAAGTAAATATAAATCTATATAAATATGATAATGTATATAATGATATGAAAATAGGTGAAGCAAAAGTCTTACTTAAAGATGAAGTTTTACATACTGAAAGCATCTATTTAAAAAAGATTGAAGAAAAGCAGGTAAAAAAAGAGAAAAAAAGCTTATGGCAAAGGATAATAGGGTGGTTTAAAAAATGGTAAATATAATATGGGCATCATTAATATTTATAGCAATTATATATTCTTTTTTTACTGGGAATATAGAGACTGTTAATAATGGTATTTTAACTCACGCTACAAGTGGAATGAATTTGATATTAGAAATGATGCCATTAATAGTTTTATGGACAGGCATTATGAAAATAGCAGAGAATTCTGGTTTATTAGAAATATTTTCACGGGTTTTAAATCCATTACTTAGTAAATTATTTCCGAGTTTAAATAAAGAGCACAAAGCTTTAGGATATATTGCCAGTAATATCGCTGCTAATATGTTAGGACTTGGTAGTGCTGCTACACCATTTGGATTAAAAGCAATGGAAGAATTACAAAAAGATAATCCTAAAAAAGATACAGCAACAGAGGCAATGATTACATTTTTAGTTTTAAATACAGGAGGCGTAACTTTAATACCAACAACAGTTATTGCTCTTAGAATGATGTATGGCAGTAGTAATCCAACAGAAATAATTATAACAAGTATATTAGCTACCACAGTATCTAGCTTTTCCGGCTTAATGTTAGACTATATGATAAGGAGAAAAAATCGATGAACTTATTATCAAAAATAATTATTCCATTATTTGTATTATTAATCATCTTTTTCGGAGTCAAAAAAAAGGTAAATGTTTATGACTCATTTTTAAGTGGTGCTAAAGAAGGATTAGTAATGGTATTTCATATTGCTCCTACTATAATAGCTATGGTATTTGCTGTTAATATCTTTTTAGATAGTAAATTTTTAGAAGGAATGCTTGGGTTTTTAGAACCATTTTTAAACAATACTAATATTCCAATGGATATAATCCCAATGGCTTTATTACGACCTATTTCTGGAACGGCATCACTAGCTATTATGAATGATATTTTCATTAATTTTGGTCCTGATAGTTTTGTTGGAAGACTTGCATCTACCCTGCAAGGATGTACTGATACAACTATATATGTTTTAGCTTTATATTTTGGTAGTATTAAAGTAACAAAAACGAGATATTCCTTAAAAGTTGGCTTATTCGCTGATTTGTGTGGAATTATAGCGGCTTTTGTTATAACAACAATATTTTTTGGCCAATAAATTTGACATAAGTAAAATTTTCTGTTAATATATTTATATAAAAGAACTCGTACCGCTGTCCGTTTCGGACGTCAAACTTCGGGGTGTAAGGCATCGGAAGCAGTGGCAGAGTTCTTTTTTACTGTCTTATTTTCCATAAAGTTTTTACTTCAAGATTATGATTTTTATTAGAGATATAAGTAATTAAAAAATATTTATAGCCAAATTTTTTTTCAAATCTAATAGCAATATTGTTATTTTCTGTTAAACCAACATTCTTTAACTTATCACAATCAGATATAATATTAGGTATTAATTCAAAATCTTCTTTAGTTATTGCTATTTGTCCACGTTTAACTTCTATATTTTGGCTACTATGATTTTTAAAAATATGTCTTACTGCATTAGCTTGCAAAGATATATTATAATCCTCGAGGTTAATATTTATTTCTTTTTTAATTGTATTAGCTAAATCTTTTCCAATTTTACCAAAGTATAATTTAGCATTACTAGGATATTTAATAGAGTCCTGTGTAAATTTATATATATCACTTTTAGATTTAACAATCTTTATTTTTCCATTCCGAAAATTATTTATTTCATGCTTAGTATAGTTATTAATCTTTTTAATTTTAGTAATCATAAATTTCTCCTTTCAATTTGTTTTAAAACCTATCATAGCATACCCCAGCCACGAATTTTGTCGAGTATTGTCATAAAATAAATATTTTTATAATTTTAAAAAATAATCACAATTCGACAAGTTATATGAATAAAGTATGATAGACTAATAATGGTGGTAATATGAAACAAAATGTTAAAATATTTTTAATTGCACTTGGAATAGGAATGATTAGTGCTTTTGTTGTTTGTTATAAAATAGAGCCAACAATTATCAGCAATGCTCTTGAAACTAAAGTGACATATTTTTATGTAGGCTCTTACAATGATATTAATAGTGCAAATAGTAAAAAAAGTAATTATAACAATGCTTTAATATATAGTAGTGATGGTATTTATAGTGTTATAATTGGTATATATAATAAAAAAGAAAGTATTGAGTTAATGGAAAGTTATTTTTTAGATAAAGGAATAAATTTTCGAAAAAAAGAAGTTAAAGCAAGTCAAGAACTAATAAAAGCAATGCGAGACTATGAATTATTAATCGCAACTAGTGATAAAAGCTATTATGAAAATTTAAATAAATCCTTATTAAAGTTATTTAGTGAATATATTAATAAATAAAATAGCCATAATATAAATAGGTGTTTAAAAATGATCAGAAAAAATTGGTTTTATATTTCTTTAATTATAATATATTTAATATTTTTAACTAAAGACAGTTTTATAGGTTTAATTAATAATAAAGATGATATAGCAAATAGTAAATGCACTCTTCTAAATAACAGTATTATAGAGGATTATGAAAAATTATTAAACTTTATGAATTTAACTGAGAATAAACAAGAACTAATATATAGTAAAGTAATAACAAGAGAAATATATGAATTTTATGATAAGATAACTATAACCAAAAATGAAAATGATAATATAAAAAAGGGCGATATTGTTATCAATGAATATGGTTTAATAGGAACAATTTCTAAAGTAAATAAAAATAGTTGTGAAGTATCTTTAATTACGAGTAATGATACCAATATATCTGTTAAAGTAGGAGAGTCTTATGGAATACTTTATAGTAAAGACCATAAATTAAAAATTAAAAATATGAAAATTGAAGGAAGTATAAAAGAGGGAGATGAAGTATACACATCAGGATTAACTCTAGTGCCAGTTGGTATAAAAATAGGTAAAGTAAAAAACATAAAAAAAGATGAACTAGAATTAGAATACATATTAGATATTGAAAGTATATCACTTCATAATTTAAAATATTTAGGAGTAATATCTTTATGATTTATTTTTTATTAGACTTTATCATATCTTATTTTAGTAAAATCCCAACTTTTTTCTTTTTAATAAATATCGTATTAATAAAAAAACAAGAATTATCTAAATTAATAATCATCGGATTAATTATTGATATCTTAATATTAAATACTTACTTCTTAAATACAATTATTTTAATATGTATCTTTTTAATATACAAAAAATTAAAAATAACAAAAATAAATATCAAAAACTATATTTTATCATTACTTTTAATATATATTTTATATGTAAGTCTTATTGGATTAATAAACAAATATAGTATGATGTATATTTTAAGTTTCATTATAAATAACATATTTTACGAATTAATATTTTACTTTTTAGTGTATAAAATAGAGGAGAAAAACATAAAATTATCTAGGTGATAATAATGAATGTTGAAGATATAATAAAAAAGAATAAAGAAAAAAGAAGAAATTATACGAGTGGTGAAAAAAAAGAAGAGCTTCCCAAAAATATTAAATATTTAAAAGGTTTAATATCGCGTATTTTAATAACGATTATTTTTGTTTTAGGAAGTATAATATATACGAATATAAATAGTGATAATAAAAAATTATATAAAAAATATGTTTTAGAAAACTCACTTAGTTTCACCAAAATTAACAATTTATACAATGATTTATTTGGTGAGATAGACTTTATTAAAAAGAATAAAGAAAATAGTAAACCAGTATTTAATAATATCGGTTATACAAATATTGAAAATTATAAAAATGGTGTTAAATTAAATGTTAGTCCAAATGAAACAATAAGTGTTATAACAAGTGGCATAGTTGTATATATTGGAGAAAAAGAAGAATTAGGAAATACAATTATTATTCAAGGAAATGATGGCGTAGACATTTGGTATTCTAATTTAACCGATACAAACATAAAAGTATATGATTATATAGAACAAGGAACAATTTTAGGAACATCAAATAGTAACGAAGTATATTTAACATTATTAAAAGATGGCAAATATATGAATTATGAAGAATACATTAAATCATTATAAAATGAAGTTTAAAATAAATAGTGCTACATATTTTTTAATATTAAGTTTTCTTTTGACGGGATTAATAAAAAATATTATTTTAATATATCTAATAGTTATTACCCATGAATTAGGTCATGTTTTAATTATTAAAAAACTAAAATATAAAATAACTAAGATTGAGATATATCCGATGGGTGGTATAACTAGTATTGATAAAAAAATAAATACTAAGATATCCCATGAATTATTAATATCTATATTTGGGATTATATTTCAAATATTATTATTTTGTATAATATATATTTTATATAAAAATAATCTTATAAGAGATAACACATATAATTTATTTAATAGTTATAATAAAACGATTATGATTTTTAATTTACTTCCTATAATTCCCTTAGATGGATATATCTTTTTAAGAAGTATATTAGAATACATATTTTCATATAAAAAAACCTATTATATAAGTTTAATAATAAGTATTATTTCTATTATTTTATTTATAACCTACAATGAAATTTTTTCATTAAACAATTATTTAATAATAAGCTTCTTAATATATAAAATTGTAACTAGTATTAAAGAATTTAAATATATATACCTGCGTTTTTTAACGGAAAGATACTTATATGATTTACCAAAGTATAAGTTTAAATATGAAAATAAAATTAATATTAATCTCTTAAAAAAAGATACCTATCATTATTTTAGAAAAAGAGATAAAGTATATTCTGAAAAAAAGCTTTTAAATGAAATATTTAAATATAACAAATAATATTAAAGTATGTCTTAATAAAGACCAAGAAATAAGCTAAATAGTTTGACAAAAGCTTGTATTTCTGATAAAATGAATATCGATGTGGATTTAATCCCAAAAAACCACACTAAAATGGTTTTAAAAGTTTAACTTACCATAAGGGTGCGTCTTAAAAAAGAAGGAGGAATGTTGGATGAAAGCTATATTCGAAACAGGTGGAAAACAATATTATGTTAGTGAAAATGATGTAATTTATGTTGAATTATTACCTAATGAAGTTGGTAGTGAAGTAACATTTACAAATGTCCTAGCAGTAGATGATAAAGTTGGAACACCATATGTTGAAGGTGCAAAGGTTGTTTGCTTAGTTGAAAAACATGGTAAACAAAAGAAGATTAAAGTCTTCAAATATAGACCTAAGAAGAAATATCGTAAAACTCAAGGTCATAGACAACCATACACTAAATTAGTTGTTAAAAAAATTAGCTAATGATAAAAGTTAATATAAAACAAAATAGAGTTATTATTACAGGTCATGCAGGATATGATGAGTATGGCAAAGATATAGTATGTGCTAGTGTTTCATCAATTGTAATAACAAGTGTAAATGCTGCCTTAAAGTTAGAAAATAATTCTTTAGAATATACTGAAGAAAAAGATAAACTAACTATTAATATCTTAAGTAATAAAGAAAATATCAAAATTATAATAAAAAATATGATAGATTTATTAGAAGAACTATCATTAACTTATAAAGAAAATATCAAAATTATAAAGGAGGAAAGACCATGAATTTTATGAAATTAAATATTCAATTATTCGCTCACGTTAAGGCTCAAGGTTCTACTCAAAATGGTCGTGATTCACGCGGACGTAGATTAGGAGCAAAAGCTAGCGATGGCGAAACTGTAACAGCAGGTTCAATCCTATATCGTCAAAGAGGAACAAAGATTTATCCAGGAACAAATGTAGGAATGGGTAAAGACCATACATTATTTGCTAAAATAAATGGTGTAGTTCGTTTTGAAAGATTAGGTAGAGATAAAAAGAAAGTAAGCGTTTACGAAGCGTAGTAAATGCTTTTTTTAATGCCTACTTGAAAATTTATACTAAATATGATAATATGTATATAGATGAAGGAAACTTCATATAATAAAAAAGGAAACATTTAGTTTGGTCACTGAATGTCTACCTAATTAGGGTAAACACTTAATATTGGTTAAACAATATTAGGTGTCATTTTTTTATTACAATAATCAAATTGATTAAGAGTAGTAAAATGATGGAAATGAGTTTTAAAACTTTTACTATGAAAGTTTTAGTTTTCATCTATCAAACATCCTCTCTAATAGATTGGAGGTAGACACCCAGTAACTAAATATTTCCTATAAATATTATACTAAAAAATATACCTTAAGTAAAACTTTTTAAAGATTAAACTATCAATAATTTATTGAAAATATAATTAGTATTGAGTATAATTAATATGAGGTAAATCTGTTAATTTGGCATGTCTCCGATTAACTGGAATGGCACTAACGCTAACGTGTTCTATGTGAATGTGAATGGCAACCTCAACAACGCCAACGTGAACTATAACAATGCTGGTTTGCGCCCAATATCCTTATTAAACTTACATATTTGATTAAGGTTAAATATAAAAGAACTAGGATACAAGATTTATCTAAGACTAAAGTCTAAAAATATGATACTAATATTTTATATCTAGAATATAAAGTTGCAATAGTATCTTTTTTCTTGTCAAAATATTTAAATTACTATATAATTAAATAAAGATAGGGTGATAATATGAAAAAAGGTTTTGCGTTATTAGAAACATTAATAGTAATAACTTTTTTAATAGTATCACTTTTACTTTTATATGGAACCTTTAGTAATATGTTAAGCAATAGTAAAAAAAATATTTTATATGATAATGCTTCTAATATATATAAAGCTTATTATGTGAAAGAATATTTAAATTTAGGGTCATTAAATATTGAAACAAATGATATAAAAGAGATTACTTGTAATGAAATAAATATATCAGGTTGTGCTACTTTATTAAATGAACTTGAAATAACAAAATTATATATTGCAAATATTAATTTAAAAGAATATGATAAAGAAAAATATACAAG
>CANSWQ010000028.1 GCA_947650775.1 uncultured Mycoplasmatota bacterium | reverse complement strand
TTACAGGCTTAAGTGCAGGAACAACATATACAATCAAAGTATATGTAAAAGATGCTGCTGGAAATCAAAGTGATACAACAACAAAAAGTGCCACTACAAATAAACCAACAGGAAGTGAAACAATCCTAGGAAATGTAACAGTAAAAACAGGGGCTCCAAATTTTAGTCAAACAGCCACAACAAACGAGGGAGTATACAAGGCAAGTGATGGAATGTATGGAGGAACGAGCTATTACTGGAGAGGAGCGGTAACAAACAACTATGTTAAGTTTGCTGGAAAGTGTTGGAGAATAATAAGAATCAATGGTGATGGAACAATAAGATTAATCTATGATGGAACAACATGTCATGCTAATGGAACAAGTACAGCAGAAAGTATAGCTAAAGCAAGTATAGTATATAATACAAGTCGTGATCAATCATATTATGTAGGGTGGACTTACAGTTCAGCCCAAAGACCATCAACAGCAAATCCACAAACAGGAGGAACAGCATCAAATGCAAAGACGCAATTAGAGAGTTGGTATTCAAGTAATCTAGCAAGTTACGTGTCAAAGATAGCGGATGGAAAATATTGTAATGATAGAACATCAATAACATCAAACGGAGGAAGCTATACATGGACAGCAACAGGAAATACATTCTTTTATGGAGCATATAATAGAATAAATACAGGAGCACCAACATTAAGTTGTCCATCGGGAGATATATACAGCCTAAAGGTAGGGCTAATAACAGCAGATGAGGCTATGTATGCAGGAGGAGTTTATGACACAAGCAATAACGCATATTACTTGTACAATGGACAGCGCTACTGGACCATGTCTCCGTATTACTGGGATCGCGGTGGTTATGCTCTCGTATTCCGTGTGGATTCGAATGGCAACCTCAACGCCTACGGCGTGAACTACAATTGTGATTTGCGCCCAGTAATAAATCTACGCTCTGATGTAACATTTTCATCAGGTGCTGGAACTCAATCTAATCCCTATGTTGTGGCTTAAAATATAAAGAGGTTTTGGTATGAATAAGTTTAAAATAGAGAAAAAAGAAGAATATATCTTTCGTAATATAAGATTTAGTAAAGAATTATTTGATAGTATTAATAAAGCAAGAGGTAAGAATAGTTTTACTAAATTTGTAATTGAGGCAATAAAATATGCTCTTGATAATATGGAAGATTAAAGTCTTCTTTTTATTTATCTAAAAAAGTAATATATTCTAAAAAGCTGTCAATACTAATTAATGAAATTTGACAAAATTTGACAAAAAAGATATTTTATGTTATAATTCTAAGCAATTCAAACAAAAATTGTTTTAGTTTGAGTTATGGGGGTTTTAAAAAATGAAAAAGAAATTAGTAATAGGCTTAATCGCCGCTACATTATTTTCAAGTACACCAATAAATGTTTATGCTGTAGGAAGTGCATCTGTTAACTTTAATAGTAACAACACAGTTGATGTAGGCGAAAACATTAAAGTCTATATGTCTATTGAAAATATCGAAGATGCTGATAAAGGTATTATCGGTGTTGGTGGTAAATTAATATTTGATAATAACAAGTTAGAGTTTATTGAAGCTAAAACTGTTAATACACCATATGATTTCTGGTTTAATCCTAAATCAAACAAATTAGCAGGTTTAGATTTTACATTTGAAAATGCTATAAATAAAAATACTACAATTTATGAATTTACATTTAAAGCATTAGAAGAAGGAAATACTACAATTACATTAGATGAAGCTGAGTTATCAGACACGCTTACTAAAGTATTAAACACAAATGTTTATGGTAAAGAAATAACTATAACTAAAAAAGCTATTATCGAACAAGAAGAAGTAAAACCTATTGAAGAAAAAGTTAATAAAACAGAAGATAAAAAAATAGAAAAAGAAGTTAAAAAAGAGACTACAACTAAAAAAGAAATTACAAATAAAGAAAAATTAGAAAAAGTAAATAATGTAGTACATAATTTATTAAAAAAATTAACAGATTTATTTTAATAAAAAGCATATAAAAGAATAAAAAAGGGATAAAGAGCAAGGAAACTTGTTCTTTTGTTTTGAAATAAAATGTAAAAGCATAAAATTATGTAGGTGGTTTTATGCGTATCATAAAAAATATCCAAAATTTTCTGATGGATCAAGATTATTATATTGACATATTTAATAATTGCTTACATGTTTACTACTATGAAGAATTAATCACATTAAAAGATAATTTAATAGAATTAAAATTAAAAGAATTCAAGCTAGTAATAGAAGGTATTAATCTTTTAGTAAGTGCTATGGATAATCATGAAATATTAATCAAAGGAACAATCAACTCATTGAGGTTCGATAGATGACACATTATAGTTTAGTACGAATAAAAACCAACCAAAAAAGTAAAATTCTTTTAAAATTAAATAAAATTAATATTAGTATGAAAAACATAACATATAAAGACAAATACTTATATTTTGAAGTTTTAGCTAGTGATATTAAAAGAGTAAAGAAGTATTTAATTAGTGAAAAGCTAGAAATAATTGATGAAACCGGAATATACAAAATAAAAAAAGAAATAAAGAAAAACTTATTATTTATAACCAGTATAATTTTTGCATGTATTATCTTCTTAATCTTATCGAATATAATTGTTAAAGTAAATGTAGTACATTCTGATTCTAAACTAAGAGAATTATTATATGATGCCTTAAGAGAACGTGGTGTAGAGAATTTAACATTTAAAAAAAGTTATGATGAATACGAAAGTATTATTGAGAGTATTAAAAATGAATATAAAGACCGAATTGAATGGTTAGAAATAGATGTTGATGGAATGGTTATAAATGTAAGAGTAGAAGAAAGAATCAAAAATAATATTGAGAAAAACTATGACACATGTCATATTGTTGCAAGTAAATCTGGAATAATAAAAAACATATTAACCAAAAAAGGAGTCGCAGAAGTAAAAATAAATGACCATGTCAAAACGGGAGATATCTTAATAAATGGAATGATTAAACTAAATGAAGAGATTAAAAACAATGTTTGTGCTAGTGGTGAAGTATACGCTGAGGTATGGTATACTATAAAGGGGAGTATTCCATTAGAATATGAAGAAAAAGAATACACTAAAAAGATGCGTTATAATTTTATTTTAAAAACACCCCTTGAAGAGTATGAAATATTAAAAAGTCGTGTAGGACCTTATAAAGAAGTTAAAAATAAAAAGTTATTTAAAGTCTTTGATTATGAATTTTATTTATCAAAAGAATATGAAACCAAAGTAACAAAGAAAAAATATAGTGAAGAAGAAGCCTTAAAAGAATTAGAAAAACAAATAAAGGAAAAACTACTAATAAAAGGTTCTAATATTTCGAATATAATAGACCAAAAAGTATTGAAAAAAAGTGTAAATAATGGTAATTTAGATATAGAGGTATTTATTGCCGTAAAAGAGCAAATAGGAGTTGTAGAACATTACGATATAGAAATGGAAAGTGATACAAATGTTGAAGAGTATAGGGGAAATAATAACAACATCAGTGAATAATATGTGGCCAATGTTAACTATTTTTTTAGTAGTCATCGCCTGTGTTAGAATCGCAGCTATAAAATCAAATAATGAAAAGCTAGTATTTTATAAAGAATTTTCCAGTCTTTTATTCATTATATATATTTTATTATTATATGAACTATTAACGAGAAGTGAACTTAATCATAATAGTGGTTTTAATTTGGCACCATTTACCGAGATGTTTCGTTATCCAATTGGAAGTAAAGGATTTTATTTTAATGTTGTTGGAAATATAGTAATGTTTATTCCATTTGGTTATTTTATATCTACATATATTAAACCAAAGAAAATGTTACCAATATTATTAGTAAGTGTTATATCAAGTACAACTGTTGAATTTGTCCAAAGTTGTATTGGTAGAAGTTTTGATGTTGATGACATATTATTAAATGCTGTCGGAGCCTTAATTGGTTTTTTACTATATGTCTCATTTAATGCGATAAAGAAGTTTTTACCAGGAATATTTCAAAATGAATTATTTTACAACATTATATCAATACTAGTCTTAATTTTAATGGTTATATATGTTTTAGGCCAGATGGGAGTATATGTTATATGAAGTTAAACTATGAAATAAATGATAATTATGGTGTTGATTTTAAATATAATTATTTAAAGAAAGTCATCAAAAGAACATTAAAACATGAAGGAGTTAAAAATGTTTATTTTTCGGTAATATTTGTTAATGAAAAAGAAATCCAAGAAATAAACAAAGAATACCGTGGTATAGACAAAGTAACAGATGTAATATCATTTGCCCTAGAAGATAATTCTAACATAGTTAATAATAATATAAGAGTACTAGGAGATATATATATATGTATTCCAAGAATGCTTGAACAAGCAAGTAGTTATGGTCATTCTAAAAAAAGAGAGTTATCTTTTTTAACAGTTCATGGACTTCTCCATTTACTAGGCTATGACCATATGGAAAAAGAAGATGAAGAAAAGATGTTTGCATTACAGGAGTTGATATTAAATGAAGAAGGAATCACTAGATAAAAATAAAATAAAAAACCAAAAAGAATTTAATCGTGATGATGTAAAAGTTTATGGAATCGGTAGATTTCTTAAGAGTATTAAATATTCTTTAAATGGTTTATATTATAGTTATCGCTATGAACAAAGTATTTGGCTTCATGCTTTAGTAACAATTCTTGCAATAACAATGGGTTTTATTTTTAAAATAAGTTTATCAGAATGGGCCATTTTATTTATCGCTCTAGGTTCAATTCTAGCCTTAGAGTTAATAAATACAGCAATTGAAGCAACAGTTGATTTAGTAACCACAGAGATTCATCCCTTAGCTAAGATTGCTAAAGATTGTGGTTCAGCAGCAAGCTTTGTTATGTCAATTGTCTCTATTGTTATTAGTCTATTTGTATTTGGTCCATATTTAATGGAACTATTTGGTTTAAATTAAAGGGGAGGTATATATGAAGAGTGGTTTTGTAAGTTTAATAGGTAGGCCTAATGTTGGAAAGTCTACTCTTTTAAACACCCTAATTAACGAAAAAGTTGCTATAACATCTAATGTAGCAGGCACAACTAGAAATATAATTCAAGGAATATATAATGAACCTGATTATCAAATAGTATTTATGGATACTCCAGGTATTATAAAACCTATTAATAAATTAGGCAAAATAACCAATAAGCAGGCGATGAGTTTAGTAAAAGACATTGATTGTTTATTATTTGTGGTGGATGCTCCCGCGGGAATAGGAAAAGGCGATAGATATATTTTAGATATTTTAAAGAAAACTGAAAGTCCGGTAATATTAGTTTTAAATAAAATAGACAAATTATCCAAAGAAGAAATAATGAAAAGTATTAATGAATACAAAGACTTATATCCCTTTGTTGAAATAGTCCCTGTATCTGGTTTAAAAAAAGATAATACAAATAGATTAATAAGTGTTATCAAAAAATATTTAAAAGATGAAGTTCGATATTTTCCCGAAGATATGAAAACTAGTAATAGTAAATATTTTACGATTAGTGAAATTGTAAGAGAAAAATTATTTAATGTAACTTTAGAAGAAATACCCCATAGTCTTACTTGTCATACTATATTTTACGAAGAAAAAAAAGATTTAATAGAAGTCCATGTAGATATAATTGTTGATAGAGATACAATAAAGAAAATAATAATTGGTAAAAATGGAGAAAGATTAAAAGCTATTGGTACCCTAGCTCGTCAAGAACTAGAGAGTATGTATGGCAAGAAAGTGTATTTAGAGTTATATGTTAAGACAGTAAGCAACTGGAAAGACAAAGAAAAATACATTAAAGAATTAGGATTTTTAGATTTTTAACAAAAAAGTGAATAAAAAAATAAAGTTTATCCCATAATCTAATTAGAAAGGTGATAAACATGAATAAAAAGGAAGCTTGGAAAAATTTTCAAAAATCTGGTAAAATCGAAGATTATTTAAAATATAAAGAAATAGAAAAATCTGAAAAGTAATTAGGAAGACCACAAATAAGAGTCTTCTTTTATTATGTTAAATTTGTTATAATAAGAAAGAAGTGATTATAATGCAAAAGGAAATTGAAGGAATAATTATCAAAGAAATACCATATGGAGAAACATCAAAAATAATTCATGTATATACTAAGGATGGTATTATCGGAATAATGTGTAAAGGAGCTAAAACCCTAAAAAGTCCCTTTCGTGCTACAACTTTAAAATTTACTTATGGGCGCTTTAACATATATTACAAAGAAAATAAACTTTCTACTTTAACAAGTGTTGATATAATAAATCCTTTAAGTGTTATTAAAAATGACATTATTTTATTAAGTTATTTAAATTATTTAGTCGAATTAACTGAACAAGTAATAAAACAAACCACAGAAAATATATATCAAGATTTTATTACAACTATCTTAAAAATAAATGATGGATTAGACCCTATTATAATGTGCAATATCTTAGAAATAAAATATTTAGATTATTTAGGAGTTGGCTTAAATCTCGATGCTTGTATAGGCTGTGGCAGTACTACTAATATTATAACGATTGATGGCGACCGTGGTGGCTTTATCTGTCAAAATTGTTACCAAGATGAAATAATTGTAGAACCAAAAACAATAGAACTATTACGCATGTATTATTATGTTGAAATTAAAAGTATCAGCAAATTAAAAATCAGTGAAAAAGTAAGAGATGAAATTAATAGATTTTTAGACACATATTATGATAGATATACTGGTTTATATTTAAAAAGCAAAAATTTTCTAAAAAAACTAATTTAAAGAAATGTAAAGGAAAAAATATAAATATAGGCAAAATGATTATTTTTTGATACAATAAAAATATAATATAAGAGGAGTGTGTGTTAAATGAATGAATTTGAAACAAGTTCTGAGAGTATCAATAATACAAATGATATGAAAGAAGTTACCCCAGCAGTTGAAATAAACAAAGAAAAAAACAAGAAAGGGAAAATAAAATTTTTAATTTTTGGCTTCTTAGCAATTATTGCTATAGCTATTGGTTTATATGTTGGTTATAAAAAGTTAAATAATGACCCCATGGGTATTTATAAAGATGGAATAAATGGAATTTACAAAATCTTAAATAATGCTTTAAAAGAAAGTAAAAACAAAGAATTTAAAACTTTTGATTTAGCAAATGAACCATTTACAGTAGATTTAAAAGCCAAACTTGATAGTAATATGACTGAATTAAAACCATTTACAGGCCTAGATTATCATATAAATGTTGGTATAGATTTAGCTAATAAAAAAATGAATATGGGTTTAGATATTGATGAGAATAATAATTCTTTATTAAACTTAGTATTATCTGTCATTGATAAAAATATATATTTAAAGATATATGATAAAATCCTAGATTTAGGTGAAGAAGATATTTTTGGCAATATAGATTTAGATACATATTTCAAAGTTAATGGCAACGATGCTAAATTTGATTATGATAATTACATGTATATATTAAAAGAAATTAAAACAATTATAATTGATTCTTTAGATAAAGATAAATTTGATATGCAAAAAGAAACAATAACTATTAATAACAAAGAATATAAAGTTAAGAAAGTAATATATAATCTTGATAAAGAAAATATGGAAAGAACTCTAAAATTTATTAATAGTGAAATATTAAAAAATGAGAAATTAATAAAAGCTATCGCTGAGTCTATGGGCTTAAAAGAAGATGAGTTAAAAGAATCTTTAAATAAAGAAATAGATACTAGTGATATTAAGGATATAAAAATTAATTTATATGCTGATAAGTTAAACAATATCATCGCTGGTAGTGTAGAATCGGAAAATGAAGAAGTAATTAAATTTGATAGTATAGATGATGAAACTAACTTTATAATTGAAAAAGATAATCAAAAATTTACCATCACTATAAAGAAAAACAATGTAGTTATTAGTTTTAATGATGGATATAATGAATTATTTAAAATAAATATTGAAGAGAATAATAAAAACTATAAAATACCATTTACATTTAATATTGAAGGAAATCCTATTAATGGTGTTTTAGAACTAAAAAATATCAAAGAAACAAAAGAAAGTGCATCAGTTGATTTTATCTTTAGTTTAAATGCTACAATTGAAAGTGAAAAGATAGATTTCAAAATAGATGGCAGTTATAAGCTATCAAAAGAAAATATCAACACCATAAATCCATCAGGAAGTATTAAAATAGAAAACATTAGTGAAGAAGAAGCAATGGAAATATTTACAAAATTAAGTACATTACTTGAAAAATTTGGTTTAAACGATTTAGCTGGTTCTACAATATAGTAAAAAAGGTATGCAAAACTGCATATCTTTTTAAATATTTTTAATTTTACAGATTTTAATATATTTGTCGTTATTTAAAACAGATTTTACCATTTCTGCTTAACAGATTATAGCTATTTATAATACAGATTTTAACAAATCTGTTTTTGACAACTTATCTTTTATATGATATCTTGCTTTTGTGAAAGGAATATTTTATATGAAAGAAAACGAATATTATAATGAAATAGAATCTTTTATAAAAAAGAATGAGATAAGTAAAAGAAGAAGAGTATTAGAAGAAAACTATGATACTTTAAACAGCTATTGGAATATTGGCAGATTAATTGTTGAAGCTCAAGGTGGAAGCAGTAGAGCAAAGTATGGAAATGAGTTAATTAAGAAGTGGAGTGTAAAACTTACTAAGAATTATGGGAAAGGATATGATGCTACTAATTTACGAAAATTTAGACAATTCTATAATATTTTTCCAAAGTGCGCCGCACTGCGGCGTATTTCTTGGACTAATATAAAAATAATCTTGTCTATAAAAGATATTGATAAAAGAAATTATTATATTAATCAATGTATAGATAAAAATTTATCTAGCAGAGAATTGGCAAAAGAAATTAAATCAAATTCATATGAGAGGTTAATTAATAAACCTAAAAATATAGAATTAATTATACCTAAAAAAGAATATACAATTTTAGAAGATATGAAAAATCCAATAATTATAAAAATAGATAAAAATAAAATGATAAATAATGAAAAAGATTTAGAACTAACAATATTATCGGAAATAGAATTTATATTAACACAACTTGGAAAAGGATTTTGCTTTATTGGAAGTCAATGTAAAATTAATAATTATTATATAGATATATTACTTTTTAATATTGAATTAAATTGTTATGTAGTGGTAGAACTTAAAACTAGAAAACTAAAGGTAGAAGATAAAGCTCAAACTGAAATGTATATGAAACTTGTTGATGAAAATATAAAGAAGTCAAC